>DASTQT010000392.1:0-3924 GCA_035761605.1 Agromyces sp.
GGTCGCGGCGTGCTCCTCACCGAACGCGGGCGAGCCCTCGCCGACGAGGGGCGCGAGCTGCTCGAACGACTCGAACGCCTCGCCAATGTCGGGGCCGATGACGACGACCCGATCGCGCGGTTGCGTATCGCGTCGTTCTCGACTGCCACGCGCGGCCTGCTCGGTCCCGTGCTCGCGAGCCTGCGCACGCCCGACGGCGAGCCGCTCGCGACCGTCACGAGCGTCGACCCGTTGGAGGCGTCCGAGCTCGTCGCCTCCGGAGCGGTCGACCTCGCCGTCGTCCACGACTGGAACTCGGTGCCGCTCGTGCTGCCCGGCCATCTCGTGACCGAGCACGTCTGCTGGGACGAGGCCGACGTCGTCCTGCCCGCCGGCCATCCGCTCGCCGCCTCGAGCGCGATCGAGCGGTCCGCTCTGGTCGGCGAGGCGTGGGCGAGCACGCCGCGCGGGGCGATCTGCCACGAGGCGCTCATGCGCATCTTCGCCGACCTCGGCGCGCTCCCCCGGATCGTCGCCGAGGACCCCGACTTCACCTCGCTCGTCGAGCTCGCCCGCCACGGCGTCGCGATCGCGCTCGTCCCGCGCCTCGGTCGCCTGCCGCTGCCCGACGGCGTGGTCGCCCGGCCGCTCGCCGACCGCAGCCAGGTCCGCCAGGTCCGCGCAGCCTATCGGCGATCGATGTCCGAGAGCCCCGGCATCCGTCGCGCCGTGCGGCTCCTCGCCGCCGAGGGCGCGCGCGTCACCGCCGGCGCCGGACCCGCGCCCGCCGATCCGGTCTCCGCCTGAGCCGCGACCGGCTGGAGCCGGAACAGGCGCACGACCCTCCCGGACTCCCGCTCGTACCTGCGGTACCCCGGCCACTGCGCCTCGATGCGCGCCCAGGCGGCATCGCGCTCGTCGTCGGGCACGAGCGTCGCCCGCACGGCCATGGTCCGCCTTCGCACGGTGATCGACGCATCGGGATGCGCGAGCAGGTTGTAGGTCCAGGCCGGATGGCGCGCCCGCGCGAAGCTCGTCCCGGCGACGATCGCCCGCCCCCGCCCGTCCGGGGTGTACATCAGCGGCGTCTCGCGCGGCTCGCCGGTGCGTGCGCCCACCGAGTGGAGCACGAGGGACGGCACGAGCAGCGAGGCGAGCTGGACGCGCCCACCGGTCAGGGCTCCGAGCGCCGCCTCGACGGCGGGGAGCACGCGCGGCGCGAGCCATCGGAACGGCCGGGTCCGGGTGAGCGGGGCGACCACGGACCGGACGAGCTGCAGCACGGTCGGCACCACCCCAGTCTGGTGCGAGGTCCGATGTCGTCGCCAGCACCGGTCGCTACCGGCGGCCGAGTGCGCCGTCAATCCCCTGACGGCATGCGGCGACCGCGCCTAGCGTGAGCCTCGGCCGCCGCACCCCGCGGATGACGGTCCGACGAACGGAGAGTCAGCATCATGATGCAGCCGCACGACCCGATCGAGGGCGAGTACACCGACTCCGAGCTCCCGCGCGACGCGGAGGTCCCGAAGGACGCCGACGCCGCGGGCGTCGACGACGGCGACTGGAGCGACGACGACGTGGTCGTCGAAGAGGTCGAGGTGATCGAGTTCACCGACGCCGACACCGACACCGACGACGACCGTCCGATCCGCTGACGACCGGGCGACCTGCCGGCGCGGCGCGGATCAGGACGCGCCGCGCCGGTCCGCGGCCGGGTCCGTCACGCCGGGCAGTGCGTCACGGGCCGCCGCGACCTCGGCCGCGGCGTCCGCTGCCCGCCGCTCGGCCCGCTTGAGCCGACGCAGCGCCATCGACGTCGCGCCGTATCGGGTCGCGACCCGGTCGCGCTCCTCCTCGACGCCCGTGATGACGTAGGCGCTGGCGATGAGCACGACCTGGCTCGAGAGGTTCAGCCAGATCAGCAGCGCGATGAGCGAGCCGAACGACGCGAGCAGCGGATTCCTGGTCGCGCCGCCGACGAAGAGTCCGGACAGCACCTGCAGCACGGTCAACCCCGCGCCGCCGATCACCGCGCCGGACCACAGCGCCCTGGCACTCGGGCGGAGTCCCGACAGGAGACGGAAGAGTCCCGCGATCACGAGCGTGTCGATCACGAATGCGACGACGATCGAGACCGTCTGCCCACCGCCCTCGGCGAACGCGCCGGTCGACGGGAGCCCGAGCCACGCGAGGGCCGTGCCGATCGCGCCGGTGCCGATCACCGTGATCGCCGCGCCGGCGACGAGCAGCAGTCCGAATGCGATCGCGATCGCGAGGTCGCGCAGGAGCTGCCAGACGAAGAACGTGCGGTCGTCGGGCAGGCCCGCGAGCGTGCGCAACGCGATGCGGAGCGAGCCGATCGCGCCGATCGCGGCGCCCACGGCGCCGACGAGCGCGATCGCGCCGGCGATGCTCAGCGTGATCGGCTGGACCAGGTCGTCCGGGTCGATCACCGCGCCCTCGCCGACCAGGCCCGGGATCACGTCGCCCACGGTCGCGACGATCGCGTCGATCGCGTCGGGGTTGCCCGCGAGCCAGATGCCGGCGACGGCGAAGCCGAGGAAGGTGCCGGCGAACACCGAGAAGAGCGTGCGGTACGTGACGCTGTCCGCGAGCATCGCGCCGTGCTGCTCCTGGTAGAGCAGGAACGCCCGAGCGGGCTTGGTGCTCAGCACCCACTGGACGATCCGCGTGACCCGGGCCTTGAGGCCCGCCGGTCGGCGCGCCGTCTTCCCCGCCTGCTCGCTCATCCCGTCAGGCTACCGACGGGCGCACCGGGAGGCAGCGCCTTGACAGGCGACTCACCGCGCGTGCTTGCGGTCCGCCTTCTCGGCCCGCAGGGCCTTGGACTGTGCGCGGTTCTCGGCGACGAGTTCGGTCGCGATCAGCTTCGCCTCGCCGACGTCGCCGGTCGCCGGACGCCACCACGCCATCGCGGGGTCGGCGTCGATCAACACCGTTCGGGCGAGGAGGGTCAGGGGCACCGCGAGGATGGCGCCGATCGCGCCGAGCACGAGCGCCCAGAACAGCACCGAGGCGAACGTGATGGATTCGCTCAGCTGGACCGCCTTGCCGACCACCTTGGGCTGGATGATCGACTGGACGACGGCGTTCACGAGGCCGTAGACGACGATCACCGCGATCACGGTCGGCCAGCCGCCCGAGAGGAACCCGAACACGATGGGCGGGATGATCGCGATGAAGTACCCGATGTTCGGGATGAAGCTGCAGATGAACGACAGCAGGCCCCAGAGGAGTGCGCCGGGGACCTGGAGCACGAGCAGGGCGAGCCAGTTCAGGATGCCCTGCGCGATGCCGAGCCCGGTCGTGACGACCATGTAGCGGCGGACGTTGCGTCCGTACGTCGCGAGCGCGACCACGAGCGCGGGGCGTCGCGGTTGCATCTGACGCAGGATGGCGGGCACGTAGGTTCCGTCCATCGCCATGAGGATGAGCAGGGTCAGGACGACGACGAGACCGAAGATGATGCCGGTGATGCCGCCGAGCAGGCTCGTGACGATGTCGACGGCGCGCGAGGGCTCGAGGCCGGTCAGGATCGTCTCGACCTGGGCCTGGCCGAAGCCGATCGACTCGAGCCCCGCTGCGAGGTCCTGCGTCGCCGCCTGGATCTGCGGCGCGTACTGCGGCAGCAGCGCCGTGAACTGGGCGAGGCCGAACAGCAGCACCCCGAAGAACCCGGCCAGCAGTGCGAACACGACGATGATCGCGCTGGCGGTCGCGACGCCGCGGGGCACGCCGCGACCCTCGAGCCAGCGTCGGGCGGGGTGCACGCAGATCGTCAGGACGAGCGCGAAGAACACCGGTCCGACGACCGAGCGCGTCGCCCAGAGTCCGAACGTGACGACCACGGCGGCGGCGAGCCCGAGCAGGATGACCGTGGCGCGAGGCAGCGCGGATGCTCCGACCGCCACGACAGCGGGAGGC
>DASTQT010000393.1:0-3325 GCA_035761605.1 Agromyces sp.
TCGAGCCCGAGCGTCGACCCGGCGAGCGCGCCGCCGCCGTACGGCGAGACATCCGCGCGCTTCAGCCAGTCGACGAGCCTCTCGAGGTCGCGCGAGAGCGCCCAGCCGTGTGCGAGCAGGTGGTGCGCGAGGAGCACGGGCTGCGCGTGCTGCAGGTGCGTGCGGCCCGGCATGATCGCCCCGCGGTGCTGCTCGGCCTGCGCGGCGAGCGCGTCGATGAGGTGCACGACCTGCCGGCCGATGGTCGCCGCGTGGTCCTTGAGGTAGAGGCGCACGAGCGTGGCGATCTGGTCGTTCCGGCTGCGACCGGCGCGGAGCTTGCCGCCGAGCTCGGCGCCGACCTCGTCGATGAGTGCGGCCTCGAGCGCGCCGTGCACGTCTTCATCGGAGTCGGCGGCGACCAGCTCGCCCGACAGTACGCGCGCCTCGAGCGCGTCGAGCCCAGTGAGCATGCGGTCGAGCTCGCCGGCCTCGAGGTAGCCTGCCGCGGCGAGCGCACGGGCGTGGGCTCGCGACCCCGCGAGGTCGTAGGGTGCGAGCTGCCAGTCGAAGTGCGTCGACTTCGACAGCCGCTGCAGTTCGGGCGACGGGCCGCCGGCGAAGCGCGCGCCCCAGAGGGACCCCTCGTTGGTGCCGTGCGTGCCGTTCTCTTCCGTCATGCTCACGCGTCCTTCCTGGCGAGCAGCCACACGAGCAGCGCCTTCTGCGCGTGCAGCCGGTTCTCCGCCTCGTCCCAGATGATCGATTGCGGGCCGTCGATGACCTCGGCGGTGACCTCGTAGCCGCGGTCGGCGGGCAGGCAGTGCAGGAACACCGCATCGGGCTTCGCGAGGGCCATGAGCTCATCGTCGACCTTGTACGCGCCGAACGTCGCCACGCGGTGCGCCTTCTCGTCCTCCTTGCCCATCGACACCCACGTGTCGGTCACGATCACGTCGGCGCCGGCAGCGGCCTCGGCGGGGTCGGTGTACAGGGTGACCGATCCGCCGGTGCCGGCGGCGATCCGGTCTGCGTCGGCGACGACGGATGCCGCGGGCGAGAACTCCTCGGGCGACGCGACGCGCACGTGCATGCCGGCGGTCGCTCCGGCCAGCACGTACGACTGCGCCATGTTGGAGGCGCCGTCGCCGAGGAACGCGACCGTGAGACCGGCGAGCTCGCCCTTGTGCTCGCGGATCGTGAGCAGGTCGGCGAGCAGCTGGCAGGGGTGGAAGTCGTCGGAGAGGGCGTTGACGACCGGGACCGTGGTGCCGGCCGCCATCTCGTCGAGTCCCGATTGCGCGTAGGTGCGCCAGACGATCGCCGACACCATCCGCTCGAGCACACGGGCGGTGTCGGACGGCGTCTCCTTGCCACCGAGCTGGCTGGACGCGGTCGAGATGATCAGCGGCGACCCGCCGAGGTCGGCGATGCCGACCGCGAACGAGACGCGCGTCCGCGTGGACGACTTGTCGAAGATGACCGCGACGGTCTGCGGCCCGGCGAGCGGCCGCTCCGACCAGCGGTCGGCCTTGAGCTGCTCGGCGAGGTCGAGGATCTCGGCCTGCTCGGCGGGCGTGATGTCGTCGTCCCGGAGGAAGTGGCGGGTCATGGGGCTCCGTTCGTGGCGCGCGGCGGGCGCGCGGGTGGGTCGGTGAGGTCAGTGGGCGGCGGCCGCGGCGACGGTGTCGAGCGCGCGCGAGAACCGCGCCTCGAATTCGTCGAGCTCGGCGTCGCCGATGGTGAGCGGGGGTGCGATCCGGATGGTGGCGTCGTTCGCGGCGTTCACGATGAGGCCTTCGTCGAGGGCGGCGGCGGAGACGGCCGCGGAGGCCGGCTCGGTGAGCGCGACGCCCACGAGCAGGCCCTTGCCGCGCACGCCCGCCACGAGCGGCGAGCCCAGGCCGAGCACGCGTTCGCGGAGCTCGGCGCCACGGCGCGCCGCGTTCTCGACCAGCCCGGCGCGCTCGATCTCGCCGAGCACCGCGTTGGAGACCGTCGTGGCGAGCGGGTTGCCGCCGAACGTGGAGCCGTGCTGGCCCTTCGAGAACAGGTCGGATGCGTGCCCGAAGGTCACGAGCCCGCCGATCGGGAAGCCGCCGCCGATGCCCTTCGCGACCGTGATCGCGTCGGGCAGGATGCGGTCGTGCTGGAAGGCGAACCACTCGCCCGTCCGGCCGGCGCCGGTCTGCACCTCGTCGATGATGAGGAGGACGCCGTGACGACGCGTCAGCTCGCGCGCCGCCTCGAGGTAGCCGTCGGGCAGGTCGAGCACGCCGGCCTCGCCCTTGATCGGCTCGAGGATGAGCGCCGCGACGGCGTCGTCGAGCTCGGCCTCGAGGGCCTCGATCGTCGAGGGGATGTGGTCGACACCACCGGGCAGCGGTTCGAACGCGTCGCGCATGGCCGGCTTGCCCGTGAGGGCGAGCGATCCCATGGTGCGGCCGTGGAACGCGTCGACGAGCGCGAGCACGCGGGTGCGGGCGCCGCCGGAGTTGTTCAGCCGGGCCAGCTTGAACGCGGCCTCGTTCGCCTCGGCGCCCGAGTTGCCGAACCACACGCGACCCGCGTCGCCGGCGCCGCTGAGGCGCGTGAGGCGGTCGGCGAGCTCGAGCGTGGGCTCGGTCATGAAGTAGTTCGACACGTGCGCGAGGGTCGCGGCCTGGCGGGACACGGCCTCGACGAACACCGGGTGGGCGTGGCCCAGCGAGTTGACGGCGATGCCCGCCAGGAAGTCGAGGTACCGCTTCCCCTCGTCGTCCTCGACCCACGCGCCCTCACCGCGCACGAGCTTGCGCAGCGGCATCCCGAGCGTGCGCATCATGCGATGCTCGAACCGATCGCGCCAGTCGCTCATGCGGTCACCTCCGATGCCTTCGCCGCGGCGGCCGGCACGACCTCGGTGCCGATGCCCTGCCGTGTGAAGATCTCGAGCAGGATCGAGTGCGGCACGCGCCCGTCGATGATCGCGGCCTTCGGCACGCCGCCGGCGACCGCCTCGAGGCACGCCGCCATCTTCGGGATCATGCCCGACTCGAGCGAGGGCAGCAGGGCCTCGAGCTCGGGCACGTCGATCTCGGAGACGAGCGAATCGCGGTTCGGCCAGTCCCGGTAGAGGCCGGCGACGTCGGTGAGGATCACGAGCTTCGCGGCGCCGAGCGCGACCGCGAGCGACGCCGCGGCCGAGTCGGCGTTCACGTTGAGCGACTGGCCCGGCTGATCGAGGTCTGGCGCGATGGACGACACGACCGGGATGCGGCGCGCCTTGACCTGCGCGAGCACGCCCTCGGGGTCGACCTCGACGACGTCGCCCACGAGCCCGAGGTCGATCTCCTCGCCGTCGACG
>DASTQT010000394.1:0-3108 GCA_035761605.1 Agromyces sp.
CCTGGCCTACAACCACGTGATCGACGGCCGCCCCGTCATCTCGAGCGGCCAGTACGGTGAGCGCTTCAGCAACATGGAGATCAGCTACGACCGGAAGACGAACACGCTCCTGAGCATGGAGAACACGCTCTACACGATGGCCACCGCGTTCGACGCGAACAACAACGTGACGGCGTGGCTGTTCGAGCCCGACCCCGAGATCGTCCCGATCGTGGCCGAGGCCACGGCAGTGGCCGACGAGCTGGGCAACGTCGTGATCGGCCAGGCGATCGCGCCCTTCAACCGCGCGCAGCGGCCCGGTGTCGTGAACGGCCAGCCGGCGATCGTGGAGAACCGCGGCGGGGAGTCGACGCTCGGCAACTTCGTCGCCGACGTCCAGCTGTGGGCCCTGAACGAGGACGGCACGCGCAGCGTGGACATCACGTTCATGAACCCGGGTGGGCTCCGTGCCGACATCAACGCCGGAGACACGACGTACCGCGAGGCCGCCAACGTGCAGTCCTTCGCGAACACGCTCGTGACGCTCGAGCTCACCGGCGCCCAGATCAAGGGGATCCTCGAGGAGCAGTGGCAGCCCGCCGGCGCGTCGCGTCCGTTCCTGAGGCTCGGTGTCAACGAGGCGCTCACCTACACGTACGACCCGACGGCCGCGCAGGGCGCGCACATCACCGAGATCTTCCTCGACGGCGTGGCGCTCGACCCGGCGGCGACGTACCTGGTCGGCGCGAACTCGTTCCTCGCCGCGGGCGGTGACAACTTCATCACCTTCCGCCAGGGCGTGAACAAGGCCGACAGCGGGAAGATCGACCTCGAGGCGATGGTCGACTACTTCCAGACGTTCGGCAGCGCGGAGCCCGACTACGCCCAGCGCGCGGTCGGTGTGGACGTCGTGAGCATCGTCGGCGACCAGGCCACGGTCAACCTCTCGTCGCTCGACTTCAGCACGCCGCCCGACCAGAAGGCGGGAACGGTCACCGTCTCGCTCGGCGGAGTCGAGCTCGCAACCGCCACGGTCGACCCGTCGTTCCCGGACCCGGCGACGTTCGACGAGATCGGCCGGGCGACGGTGGTCTTCACCATCCCCGCGGGTGCCACCGCGGAGTCGCGATTCGTCATCACGACCCCGACCGGCACGACGAGCTCGTTCACGCTTCCGCTGTGAGCTGAGTCTCGATCGATGAGGAACGGCCCCGGGCGTCAGCCCGGGGCCGTTCCCGTGCGCGGTCGCCGGTTAGGCTGGTGACGTGAGTTCCCGAGGTGCGCGCGCGGTGCGCGGCGCGGCAGTCGCCGCGTTCGCGACGCTCGTCGCCTCGCTCGCGCACACGGTCGGCGGCGGCGCCCCGCCCGGCCCGCTCGCCCTCGCGCTCTCGCTCGCCTTCTCCGTGCCGCTCGCGATGGTCGTGACGGGCGAGCGGATGTCGCTGCTCCGCGCCTCCGCGGCGGCGCTCGCCGCGCAGGCCGCCCTGCACCTGCTGTACGCGCTCGGCGCGGGCGTCGCCGGCGCTGCGCCATCCGTCGCCCCGCATGCGGCGCACGCCGGGAGCACGCCGATCGAGTTCGCCGTCGTGGCGGTCGACCACGGGCACGCGGTCGCGATGCCGGTCGCGCACGTCGTCGCCGCCGCGCTGACCGTCGCGATGCTCGGGATGTTCGAGCGCGCGGTCGCCGGCGTCGCGCTCGCCTCCGGCGCGCTGGTCCGTGGCGTACGGCTGCTCGCGTCGGTCCTGCGGGGCCTGCCCGTGCCGACCGCGCCGGGTCACGCATACCCGGTCGTCTCGCGCGAGGCGCCGCCGAGCCTCGCCATCCTCCTCCTCTCGTCGTTGCGTCACCGCGGTCCGCCGTGGGCGTCGTCCGCCGCCTGAGCGGCCACGACCCCACCATCGCATCCGCACGCCCCGGCGCGCCGAATCACCTGAGCCGATCGACGGCCGCGCGCCCGTGCATCCAGACGAGAAGAGACCCCATGCGCACCCTCACCCGCTCCGCCACCGTCGCGGCGACCGCCCTCGGCGCCGGCACCCTGCTGGCGCTCGCCGCGCCCGTCGCCGCGAACGCCCACGTGACCGTCACGCCCGGATCGACCGCGGCGGGCTCGTACGCCGTGCTCGAGTTCGCCTCGGGCCACGGCTGCGACGGCTCGCCGACGACCTCGTTCACGGTCGACATCCCCGAGCAGATCCTCTCCGTCACGCCCACGCTCGAGTCCGGCTGGACCGTCGAGAAGGTCATGGTCGCGCTCGACGAGCCCGTCGAGGGTGCACACGGCGACGTCGTCTCCGAGCGCGTCGGGCAGGTCGTGTACACGGCCGAGACGCCGATCCCCGAGGGCTACCGCGGCACGTTCCAGATCCAGGTGCTGCTGCCCGAGGACGGCGAGGGCGAGCGCCTCGAGTTCCCGGTGCTGCAGTCGTGCGTCGAGGGCGAGACCGCGTGGAACGAGTCCCCGGGCGCCCACGGTTCCGAGCCCGAGCACCCCGCGCCGGCCATCGAGGTCACGGCCGCCGAGGGCGACGGGCACGGCCACGCCGACACGGCGTCCGATGAGACCGCCGAGGCGACCGAGACCGCCGCGACCGACCCGACGGATGCCGCGGTCGACACGCTCGCCCGCGTGGTCGGCGTCGCCGGCCTCGCCGTGGGCGTCGCGGGCCTCGTCGTCGCGATCGTCGCGCGCCGCGGATCGAAGGCCTGACGTGCACGCGTCCCACCGTCGCACGACCGCCCTCGGGGCGGCCGGCCTGCTCGCGATCGCGCTCGGCGTGCTCGCGGGCCCGGCCCTGCCCGCGCTCGCGCACAACACCGTCATCGGCGAGTCGCCGGAGGCGGATTCGACCGTCACGGCACAGCCCGACACGGTGTGGCTCGAGACGAGCGACGCCCTGCTCGACGTCGACGGCGCGACGGTGATGGACGTGCTCGGTCCCGACGGCCGCCACTACGCGACCGCGTGCCCGACGGTCGAGGGCGCCGTGGCGAGCGTGCCGGCCGAGCTCGGACCCGAGGGCGAGTACACGGTCGCCTGGCGCGTCGTCTCCGCCGACGGGCACCCGATCACGGGCGAGTTCGCGTTCACATGGACGCCGGCCGACGGCGAGCCCGTCGCCGAGG
>DASTQT010000395.1:0-2783 GCA_035761605.1 Agromyces sp.
CCGTCGTTGCGCAGCAGCGCCGCGCCGACCCCGAGCAGGTCGGCGGCCCGGCCGAAGAGCCCGGCACCCGGATGGCGCAGGCCCGCGAGCTGCGGCCAGTCGAGTCCCTGCTCGGCCGCGCCGACCGGCGCGTGCGGCGACACGTCGTCGAAGGTCAGCCCCGCGGCATCCGCCCGCTCGCCGACTTCGGCGACCCCGTGCTCCCACGGTGCGCCCGAGGCGTCCTCGATGAGCGCGGCGATGCCCTCGAACGCGATGGTCGAGTAGCGCGAGACCGTGCCGGCGGCGAAGTCGCGGCCCGGCGCGAGCAGCGACGGCCGCAGCCCGCGGGGCGTGTCGAGCGGCGGTTCGACGATGCCCGACGTGTGGCTCGCGAGGTGGCGCAGCCGCACGATGTCGTCGCGGTCGGCGCCGAACGACGGGATGGCGCGCGCCAGCGGTGTCTCGGGCGTGAGCCTGCCCTGCTCGACGAGGCGCAGGGCGGCGAGCCCGACGATCGGCTTCGTGATCGAGAACAGCGGGTAGTGGTCGTCGACGGATGCCGCGCCGAACGCGTCGAGCGCGACGACCCCCTCTGCCGTCGCGACGCCGAGCACGGCGGTCGGCAGCGGCCCGTCGGCGACGTGGCGGCGCACCCAGTCGAAGGCGTGGTCGAACTGCGGCATGCGGGGTTCCTCTCCGGGATGTGGGGGTCAGGCCTGGGCTGTGGGGGTCGAGCGTGTCGAGACCCGCGGTCAGGTGCGGAGCACGACGTTGCGCGGCTCGTCGCCGCGCGACATCCGCTCGATCTGGTCTCGGAGGAGCCGCGCCATCCGCGGCATCATCGCGCTCGTCGCCCCGCCGACGTGCGGTGAGATCAGCACGTTCGACAGCGCGAACAGCGGGTGGCCCTCGGGTAGCGGCTCGGGGTCGGTCACGTCGAGCGCGAATCGGAGACGGCCGGATGTCGCCTCGGCGACGATCGCGTCGGTGTCGGCCACCGGGCCTCGCGCGACGTTCACGACCAGTGCGCCGTCGGGCAGGGCGGCGAGGAACGCGGCGTCGACGAGGCCCGTCGTCGCGTCGTTCAGCGGCACGCCCACGATCACGACCTCGGCCTCGGGCAGCAGCGCCGGGAGCTCGTCGATGCCGTGGATGCGGCCGCGCTCGTCGTCGCGCGCGCGGCTCGCGACGCGGGTCAACTCGACCTCGAACGGCGCGAGCCGCTCCTCGATCGCCCGGCCGACGCCGCCGTAGCCGAGGAGCAGGACCCGCCGGTCGGCGAGACTGTCGTGCCGTGCGGGCGCCCACCGGCCCGCGGCGGCGGCGCGCACGAAGTCGGGGATGCCTCGCTGCGCGGCGATCGCGAGGCCGACCGCGAGCTCGGCCGTCGAGGTCTCGTGCACGGTCGCGGCGTTCGCGAAGACGTGCCCGGCGGGCAGCGCATCGGGGATGTCGTCGTACCCGATGGACTGCGACTGCACGAGCCCGACCTCGAGGCCGTCGAGCACGCCGAGCCGTGCGGCCGCGCCCATGTACGGCGGCACGACGATGTCGATGGGGCGACCGGATGCCGCGGCCGGCGGCGGCCCGTCGAGGTCCCACTCGACCAGCTCGACGCCGTCGGGCACGCCGCCCCTCGTGTTCTCGAGCGCGCGACGAAGGGTCGCGCCGGGCACGGTCACGAGCAGGGGACGGGTCTCGGTCATGCGTCGATCCTCGCAGAGCGGATGTCGCGGCGCCGGTGGCCGCTGGTACCGTGGCGCGCATGGTCCAGCCCGCGGCATCCGACGACGCCGTCGGCCGCGGGCGCGGGCACCGTCGCCGCCACGACCGGCCTGAGGACGAGCGCGCCGAGGCGTTGAAGGAACGCGTCTACGCGACCTTCACGGGTCTCGCGATCGTGCTCGTGCAGCACGCGAACGTCGAGCACGTCACGGCGGCGCGAGCGACCCTGACGCTGCTCGTCGGCATCGTCGCGATCACGGCGGCCGGGTTCGTCGCAGGTGTGATCGCGCACTTGGCGTACCACTCCGCGTTCCCCGACCGTGACGAGCTGGGACGCATGCTCCGTGTCTCGGGCTCGGCGATCGCGTCGGCGGCCGCGCCGCTCATCGTGCTCGCGCTCGCTGCCTTCGGCGTGTTCGAGCTCGAGCCCGCGCTGCGCACCGCGTCGATCCTGTACCTCGTGGCGCTCGGCCTGGTCGGGTACATCGCGGTGCGCCGCACGAACGCGGCGTGGTGGAAGCAGCTCGTCGCGCTCGGCATCCTCGTGGCGCTCGGCCTCGCGGTCGTCGGGCTGCAGCAGCTCGCGCACGGCCACTGACCCGGCTCCGGTGGTCGAGTAGGCCGCCCAGCGGCATCCGGTGGTCGAGTAGGCCGCCCAGCGCCCGTACCGAGACCTCGCACGCACCCTCGCTCAGCGTCCCGTCGGCTCGTACCGCACCGGCGCGAACGCCCGTGCGACGAGTGCCCGCAGCGACTCGAGGTCCCCGTCGACGAGCCCCTGGGCGCGCGCCTGCACGAGCACGTTGCCGATCGCGGTCGCCTCGACGGGGCCGGCGAGCACGGGAAGCCCCGACCGGTCGGCCGTGCGCCGGCACAGCAGTTCGTTGAGTGCGCCCCCGCCGACGACGTGGATGGTCTCGACATCCACGCCCGAGAGCACCGACGCGGTGCGCACCGTCTGCGCGAACGCCTCGGCGAGGCTCTCGACGATCGAGCGGGCGAACTCGGCGCGGGACTGCGGCACGGGCTCGCCGTGTTCGCGACACCACTCGGCGATGCGCCCGGGGAGGTCGCCC
>DASTQT010000396.1:0-3415 GCA_035761605.1 Agromyces sp.
GGCGGGCTCAGGCCGCGGGCCGCCTCCGGAGGAACGATCTCGTGGCCGACGGCAGTTCGCCGTAGGCGCGCTCGTACGCCTCGGCGAACCGCGAGAGATGGACGAACCCCCATCGCCGGGCGATCGTGGCGATGCTCTCACCCGGTTCGGCGAAGCGCAGTTCGTCGCGGACCCCCGCGAGCCGGATGGCGCGCAGGTGCTCCGACGGCGAGCGACCCGTCTCCGACACGAACGCGGCGTGCAGTCCGCGGGTGGAGATGTGCACCGCGTCCGCGACGTGCTGCACGGTCAGCGGCGTCGACGCGTACGCGTGCATGTGGTCGAGCGCCGCGCGGACGACCGCCGAGCGGGCGCCGACCGCGACCGTTCGCCTGCCGGGGCCGGCCCAGCCGACGTTGAACGAGTGCAGGTAGGCGACCGCCAGCCGGTTGAATGCGGCCTCCTCGACGATCGGCTCGTCGAAGGCCTCGGGCGCGACGACCATGGCGCGCTGCACGCGCGCGACCGCGGCGTTCCAGTACCGGCCGAGCTCGGCCGAGCGCACGCCGTGCTCGATCGGCTCCAGGTCGTACCCGGATTCACCCGACGCCATGCGCGCGACCTCGATGAGCCTCGATCGGTCCAGGACCGTGGCGCGCGCCGCGAACGCCTCCCACCGGGCGGACACGTCCTCGGTGGCGTTGATGTACGGCCGGGCGACGTCGATCACCTCTCGACCGTGACGGATGTCGATGCCCCTGCCGCGCGCGGAGACGACCAGCACGTCGTCGGCGCCCGCATCCACGGCGGCGGAGGCCGCGAACGCGTAGTCCACGATGGCGAACCCGGGCGCGGCGTCGGACCGCATGCGGACGCGGAAGGTGTCGGGATCGACGCGGCCGAACTCGAGCCGGGGCACGAGCGGCGCGAACGCCTGCCGAGCCGACTCTGGATCGTTCGTGACGAACGAGGACCGTTCGAGTCCGGACATTCCGCTTTCCTCACGTCGGCGCGCACGTCGCGCCGAGTGAGGAAAGTGTACGTGGTGTACGCCGATATCCCGTATCGGCACGGTTCCCCTCCGGACTCGTCCGATCCCGTCCGCCGTCGTATGGTAGACGCCGCGGGCGGGTCCGCGCCGGAATGGGGGAACGCCGGCGCCGGCCCGCCGCGCGGATTCCCGGTCGCGACGTCCGGCCGCGATCTACAGCTCGACGACCGTCATGCCCGAGCCGGCACCGCCTGCCCGGCCCATCGCGACGAGCGCGTCGGGCACCTCATGGAGCGCGATCGTGCGTCCGACGAGCTCGATGGGCCGGAACGCCTCGGACGCGACCGCGCCGAGCATGTCGGGGTACTCGTGCGCGGCCATGCCGTGGCTGCCGAGGATCTCGAGCTCGCCCGCGATGACCGCGTCCATGGGCATCCCGGCGGTCGCGCTCTCGGCGAGCATGAGGCCGACCTGCACGTGCCGACCGCGCTTCCGGAGGCTCCGAACCGACGCGAACGAGGTCTCGGGACTGCCGAACGCGTCGATCGAGAGGTCGACTCCCCCACCGCTCGCCTCGCGGACGCGCTCGGCGGCGCCCTCTCCGCCCTGGATCGGGATGGCGCCGAGCTCGGCGGCCGCGGCGAGCGCCGCCTCCGAGACATCCACGCCGTAGACGGGCACGCCGGCCGCCACGGCGATCATGATCGCGGAGAGGCCGACGCCGCCGCATCCGTGCACCGCGACCTGCTCGCCGGGGTGGAGCCGGCCGCGCGCGATGATCGCGCGGTAGGCGGTCGCGAACCGGCAGCCCAGCGACGCGGCCTCGACGAACCCGAGCGAGTCGGGCAGGCGGATCAGGTTGAGCTCGGCCTCATCGACGACGACGTACTCGGCGAACGAGCCCCAGTGCGTGAATCCGGGCTGGCGCTGCTCGTCGCAGACCTGCTCGTTGCCCGAGCGGCACTCGTCGCAGCGCCCGCACGCGCAGATGAAGGGCGCGGTCACCCGGTCGCCCTCGCGCCATCCGCTCGTCTCGTCGACGTCGGTGCCGAGTTCGGCGATCTCGCCCGCGAACTCGTGCCCGGGCACGTGCGGCAGCGCGATCACGTCGTCGTGGCCCATCCAGCCGTGCCAGTCGCTGCGGCACAGGCCGGTGGCGCGCACGCGCACCACGGCGCCGCGCGGCGGACAGGCGGGGCGATCGACCTCGACGAGCTCGGGCTGGTCGCCGAAGCCGCGGTACATGACGGCGCGCACGGGTCCTCCTCAGGATGACGGGGCCGTGTCGCCGAACGGGTGCACCGTGCGCCGGGTCGCGCGCCCCCTCGGCGATGACGTGACGGATGCCGCGGCGACGCGACCTCCGGAATCCTATCCGCCGCGGGCCGCCGAGCCGTCATGCTCCGCCGCCGCCGAGTGCGTCATCCGGTGCAGATTGTGGAACAATACGTGGATGCGTTCGGTCCTCCTCGTCCTCGCCGCGGCCGTGTGCTTCGGCACGACGGGCACTTCCCAAGCGCTCGGCCCCGAAGCCGACCCGCTGTCGCTCGGCGCGGCGCGCATCCTGATCGGCGGAGGAGCCCTCGCGGCGGTGGCCCTCGCCCTCCGACTCGCCGGACGCCGGGACGACGCGACCGGGACATCCGTCGCCCCGACGTCCGGTGGACGAGCACCCCGGCTCGCGACCGTGCTGCTCGTGCTCGCCGGCGCCGCCGGCGTGCTCGCGTACCAGCCCGCGTTCTTCGCTGGCACCGCCGCGAACGGCGTCGCGGTCGGCACCGTCGTCGCGCTCGGCTCCGCCCCCGTGCTGACGGGGGCGCTCGACTGGGCGATCCGACGCCGGTTCCCCGGAACGGTCTGGATCGTCGCCACGGTGCTCGCCACGGCCGGCGTCGCGATCCTCGCCGCCGCGAGCGGGACCGGCCCTGCCGCGGTCGACCCGCTCGGCGTCGCCGCGTCGATCGGCGCGGGCGCCTCGTACGCGGTCTACACGCTCGCGGGGAAGTCGCTGCTCGACCGCGGCTGGCGCCCGTCGTCGAGCATGGCGGCGATGTTCGGCACCGCAGCCGTCGTGAGCCTGCCGATCCTGCTGTCGACGGATGTCGCATGGCTCGCGACGCCCGACGGCCTGACCATGGCGCTGTGGCTCGGGCTCGTCACCACGACTGCGGCGTACCTGCTCTTCGGGGCCGGGTTGAAGCACCTCGCGCCGGCCACGGTCTCGACGCTGACGCTCGCCGAACCGCTCACCGCGACGCTGCTCGGCGTGCTGGTGCTGCATGAGCAACTGCCCCCGACGGCCGTCGCGGGGCTCGGAGTGCTCGCGTCGGGCATCGTGCTCCTCGCGATCGCCAGCAGTCGGCGGATGCCGCGGCCCGGCAGTCCGCACGCCGCCTCCGCGCCGTCCGCCCCCGCGATCCCGGCGCCGGTCGATGTCGGAGGCAC
>DASTQT010000397.1:0-2376 GCA_035761605.1 Agromyces sp.
GCGGTCCATGACGGTGAAGTCGATGATCCCCGACGCCGGCGACCAGCTGACCTCATCGGCGGCCGAGGCGCGTCGGCGCACCAGCCGCAGCACCTCGTGCCCCTCATCGACGAGGCGCGAGGCGACGGCGGTGCCGATGAAGCCGGCGGCGCCGGCGACGAGGACCCGCACCGCTACGCGAGCTCGGCTTCGATCGTGATCGTCGTGCCGCCGAGCGCCTTCGAGATCGGGCAGTTCACCTTCGCCTCGTCGGCGATCCGCTCGAACTCGGCCTCGGTGATGCCGGGGACGCGGGCGCTCACGAGCAGGTGGCTCCCGGTGACGCCCTCGCCGGGCTGGAACGTGACCGCCGCGGTCGTCTGGATGCTCTCCGGCGTGTGTCCGGCCTCGGCGAGCGCCAGCGAGAACGCCATCGAGAAGCAGGCGGAGTGCGCCGCCGCCAGCAGTTCCTCGGGGTTGGTCATGCCGGCCTCGCCCTCGGAACGGGCCTTCCAGTTCACGTCGAACTCGGCGACCTTCGACGAGTCCAGGCGCGTGCGGCCCGACCCCTCGAAGAGCGTGCCGTTCCAGACCGTGGTGGATTCGCTCGTCAGTGCCATTCGGGTACTCCTCCTCGAGACAGGGGCTCCAGCCTAGCGAGCGGATGCCGCGGGCGGCAGTCGCGGCGCGGCGGTGCGCCGGGTCCGAGTCAGGCGGCGCGGATGACGCGGGCGCGCACGAGCAGCAGGTAGATCTGGCATCCCAGGCAGTAGCCGAACGCGGCGTTGAGGAACGCCGCGATGAAGGCGAGCGACGCCGCGATCGGGACCGCGAGCTCAAGTCCGACGAGCCCGAGGACGACGCCGGTGCCGGTCACGAGGAAGCCGACGAACTGCGCGAACGTCGGCGGCCGCGGGTCCTCGAGTTCGGACGGCGGCGCGAGCCGCGGCCGCACGAGCGTCCGGAACACGAGCCCGAACGGGTTGCGGGCCACCCCGGCGAGGGCGCTCCACGCGAACACGGCCGCGAGCGCGGCGAGGAGGAGGATCGCCGCGAGGTCGAGGCCGCCGAAGCCGAGGACGGCCGTGACGAGGAGGAGCGTGGCGGTGATCCCGGCGGTGAAGCGCGGTCCGCGGGGGTCGATGCCGGCGCGCGGGATCGGCGCCGAGGCGCCGGCGGGCTCAGGCGTGATGCGGGACACGGTGCCTCCCGGTGAGGTCGTCGATGAGCGAGCGCAGGTCGTCGGTACGCGGCACGCCCGCGACGCGGCCCGCGGTCGAGCCGTGCGCGTCGAGCACGAGCACGGTCGGCGTCTGCGTCACGCGGAAGCGGTCCGCGAGCGCGGGGTCGTGCGTCAGGTCGATCTCGACGTGCCGCACCCCGTCGTACCCGTCGGCCAGGGCGCCGAGCGCGCGGGCCGTCGCGGGGCAGCGGCTGCAGTACTCGGTCGAGAACTGGACGAGCGTCGCGTCGGCGCCGAGCCGGTCGTCGAGCCCGAGGTCGTGGGCGTCGCGCCCGTCGAGCGCGGCCGCCGGCGCGGCGACCGCCCGGACGCGACCGTCGCGCGCCTTCCACGCCAGGCCCGCCACGAGCGCCACGAGCGGCAGCCCGAGTCCGGCGACGAGCGCGGGCACGAGATCCATGTCCCGGATGCTACGCGCGGGCCGGTCCGGCCCGCCCCGTTGTGACGCCGGGTGACGTGCGGCGCGGCGCCGCGCCATCCGCCCCACCGCCGCACCTGCCGACGGCCCGGTCGACCGGGCGTAGCCTTGTGCCCGTGGCCAGCGCGATCCCGACCCCGTACGAAGACCTCCTCCGCGACGTGCTCGAGAACGGCACGCCGAAATCCGACCGCACCGGGACCGGCACGCGCAGCGTGTTCGGCCGCCAACTGCGGTTCGACCTGTCGCAGGGATTCCCGCTCATCACGACCAAGCGCGTGCACTTCAAGTCGATCGCGATCGAGCTGCTCTGGTTCCTCCGGGGCGACTCCAACGTGCGCTGGCTGCAGGAGCAGGGCGTCACGATCTGGGACGAATGGGCGGATGCCTCGGGCGATCTCGGCCCGGTGTACGGCGTGCAGTGGCGCAGCTGGCCGACCCCGTCGGGCGAGCAGATCGACCAGATCGCCCAGGTCATCGAGCAGATCCGCACCAACCCCGACTCGCGCCGCCTGATCGTGTCGGCGTGGAACCCCGCCGACATCCCCGACATGGCGCTGGCGCCGTGCCATGCGCTGTTCCAGTTCCACGTCGCCGACGGGCGCCTGTCGTGCCAGCTGTACCAGCGCAGCGCCGACCTCTTCCTCGGCGTGCCGTTCAACATCGCCTCGTACGCGCTGCTCACCCACATGGTCGCCCAGCAGGCCGGACTCGAGGTCGGCGACTTCGTCTGGAC
>DASTQT010000398.1:0-4159 GCA_035761605.1 Agromyces sp.
ATCTGGTGGCTCGCGCTCGACGCGGTGCTCTGCTGCGGGCCGGTCGACGGGCGCGTGCAGCACTTCGCGCTCCTCGACGACTGGGCGCCCGCGCCATCCGATTCGCCGGCCGAACGCGACGACGTGCTCGGCGAGCTGTTCGCCGCCTACGTCGGCGGGCACGGCCCGGCGACCGTCGCCGACTTCGCCTGGTGGGCGGGGCTCACGATGGCCGATGCCCGAACCGGTCTCGCTGCGGCGGGCGACCGCGTCGAATGGTTCGCCGGCGACGACGATCGGTACGTCGCGTCGGGGGCGACCGACGCCGCGGCCGCCCGCCCGCGCGGGGCGCTCGCGCTCGCCGGGTTCGACGAGTACTTCCTCGGCTACGCCGACCGCTCCGCCGTGTGCGAGCCGGAGTTCGCCGAACTCGTCGTGCCGGGGCGCAATGGGGTGTTCCAGCCCACACTCGTGCTCGACGGGCGGGTCGTCGGCACGTGGGCACGCGCGGGCACCGCGAGGAGGCCCCGCGCCGAGTTGCGCTGGTTCCGGTCGATGCCCGCCGACGCGGCGCAGCGGTTCGCCCGCCCGCTCGGCGCGTGGGCCCGCTTCTCCGGCGTCGACCTGCAGGGCGTCGACGCCACGGTGGTCGAGTAGCGGCGGAGCCGCGTACCGAGACCGTTGGCCGAGGTCTCGGTACGGCCGCCGCACGGCCTACTCGACCACCGAGGGTGGGAGGACTACTCCTGGACGAGCGCCGCCTGCAGCTCGAGCGTGATCGTGACCTGCTCGCCGAGCAGCACGCCGCCGGTCTCGAGCGCGGCGTTGTAGCTGAGGCCGAAGTCCTCGCGGTTGATGACGGTCTTCGCAGTGGCGCCGGCCTTGTAGTTGCCGTAGGGGTCGCCGCCGAAGCCGCCGAAGTCGAAGTCGAACGTGACGGGCTTGGTCACGCCGCGGAGCGTGAGCTCGCCGTCGACCTTGAACTCGCCCTTCTCGACGCGCACGCCGGTCGAGACGAAGTCGATCGTCGGGAACTGGTCGGCCGCGAAGAAGTCGCCCGTGCGAAGGTGCGCGTCGCGGTTGGGCTCGTTCGTCGTGATCGAGGCGACCTCGGCCGACGCGGTGACGCGCGACTGCAGCGGGTCCTCGGCGGTCACGAAGGTGGCGTCGAAGCGCTCGAACTTGCCCTTCACCTTGCTGATCATGAGGTGGCGGATGCTGAAGCCCACCTCGCTGTGCGTGGGGTCGATGTTCCAGGTGCCGGCGCGGTAGCCGGGGATCTCGATCGTCGTCTCGGTCGTCGTCATGCGGTGTCTCCCATGTGTCTGCGTTGGCGGCCGAACGGCCACAGTCAATGCAAACGCATGGAGGCTCCCGGTCTATTCCCGATCCGCCAGGGTGATTTCACGACGGAGTTCGAGCACGCGTTGCGCCGCCTCGTCGAGCCGCTCCTCCGGGATCCGGCCGGAGCCGACGGAATCCGCGATCGACCCGGTCAGGCCCGCCACGCTGATGCCGAACTCCGACGGGTCGGCCGGGAGCACGTAGAGCAGCAGGTCGCTGCCGGCCCCGAGGGCGCGGACGGCGTTCTCACCGGCGTCGGCGTACTCCGGCAGCTCGTTGTGCTGCAGCATGAGCATGTCGTCCGTCACGACCACGCCGTCGAAGCCGAGCTCCTCCCGCAGGATCCGATGCCACTCCGGCGACAGCGAGGCGGGCGCGGCATCCACCGACGGGTAGGCCAGATGTCCGGTCATCACGAGCTCGACGTCGGCGCCGATCGCCGCCTGGAAGGGCGCCGCCGCGCCCGCGCGCCACTCATCGAGCGTGAGCGGCGCCGACGGGACCGAGAAGTGCGAATCGCCCGGTGCGGCCCCGTGCCCCGGGAAGTGCTTGACGGTGCTCGCCACGACCCCGCGCTCCCCCTCGACCGCCGCGGCGACGCGCTCGCTCGCCGCCGCCGCGTCGGTACCGAGCACGCGCGGGTGGATGAACGACGACGGGTCCGCCGTGACATCCGCCACGATGCCGAAGTTGACGTTCACGCCGGATGCCGCGAGCGCGCCCGCTCGCGCGGCGAACGCGTCGCGCGTGGCCGCCGCAGGCTGCCCGCGCAACGCTTCGGGCCCGGGCGCGGGGTCCCAGTCGATGCGGCTGACGATGCCGCCCTCCTGGTCGATGCCGACGAGCGTCGCCGCTTCCGGATCGACCTGCAGCGCATTCGTGAGGTCGGCGAGCGAGGCCTCGTCGGCCGGCATGTTGTCGCCCATCAGGATCACGCCCGCGATGCCCTCGTCGACCAGCGCCCGGAGCGGCGCGGGGTCGGTGCCCGGCGCGTGGAGCATCAGCAGCGATGCCGCCTTCTGCTCGACGGTCATCGCGTCGACGCGCTCCTCCGCCCACTCCGACGGGGTCGACGGCGTGGCGGTCGGCGTCGGGGTGGGTGTCGGCGTCGGGGCTGCGCCCGGCGCGGGCGCCGGGCCGGCGCACCCCGCGAGCGCCGCCACTCCGAGGAGGGCGACCGCGAGCAGGGAGGGGACCGGTCGACGCACCCGCCCGAGTCTATGTGCGACGCCTGCACGCGAGCCGGGCGTCTTCGGAGTGAACGTCGGGTAGAAACGAGGGGATGAACCTCGACGAGCGCGAGCGCGATCGCGCGATCCTGCGGCGATACGCCGGCGACGCCACCTACCTGGCGGGCGGCGCGGCGGCGATCCTCCTGCAGCTCGCCGATCCGCGGGTCGCGTCCGGCGTCGCGCGGCACAGCGGCTTCCGCGAGCGTCCGCTCGACCGCCTCGCCTCGACGTACGAGTACCTCATGGCGCTCTGGTTCGGCGACGAACGCGACATCCGGCACGTCGTGCGCGTCGTCGATGCGCGTCACGCACGCGTTCGCGGCGATGGCGCACCTGCCTACGACGCACGCGATCCCGACGCGCAGCGCTGGGTCGCGGCCACGATCGTGCACGTGCAGACCGACCTCGAGCGACGGATGTCGCGCGAATCGCTCCCCCCTCACATCGCCGATGCCCTCGTGCGCGCGTACGCCCCGCTCGCCGGCAACCTGCAGGGCGGAGCCGCCGGCTGGCCCGCGACTCGAGCCGAATTCGACGCCTGGTGGGCGGACCGGATGGACCGCGTCGCGGTCGGTCCGGAGGCGCGGGCGGTCGCACGAGATCTCCTCGGCGGCACCGGGCTCCCACCCTCCCTTCGCCCGCTCATGCCTCCCCTCCGGCTCATCACCACAGCCCTGCTCCCGGAGGCGATCCGGGCTGCCTACGGCTTCCGCTGGACCCCTCGCGCAGAGCGGGCTGCCGGCGACTGGATCAGCACGCTGGCGGCGGCACGCCGCGTCGTGCCGATGGCGGTGCGCACGCTCCCGATGCGCGTATCGCTCCAACGCGTGCAGCAGCGCAGCCGGTACGCTGAGGGTGACCTGCGAGGACGAGGATGACCCAGCACGCATCGCAACGCGGCGAGCCGCTCGACGCGATCGACCGACGCATCGTCGCTGAGCTGAGCCGCGACGGCCGGCTCTCCGTGCGCACCCTCGCCGAGCGCGTGCACATCTCCCGCACGGCCGCGCACAACCGCGTGCTGGCGCTGCAGCAGCGCGGCGTGATCACCGGGTTCGGCGCGCAGATCGACCGCAAGGCGATCGGGCTGAACATCTCGGCGCTCGTCGTGGTCCGCATCGGCGACGTCTCGTGGGAGGCGATCGCCGCGAAGCTCGCCACGCTCCCGTTCGTCGAGAAGGTGCAGGCCGTCTCGGGCGACATCGACATCATCCTCACGGTGAGCGCGCCAGACCACGAGCAGCTGAGCCAGGCGATCCTCCGCGACATCCACGACATGCCCGGCGTCGTGTCGACGAGGTCGCACCTGATCCTCGCCGAGATCGACGGCCGACCGCCCGCGCAGTCGCTGGACATCTGGCGCGGTTGAGGCCCTGCACGGCGGACGAGCGGCATCCGTTTCGCCCCCGCCGTGCCGTTCGTTCACCGTTCTGGCGTACCCCGAGCGGGGGGCCTCAGACTGTCGCACCATGGCCATATGAGCCTCAACGTCGAGCATCACGAGACCCGCGTCCTGCCTTCCGAGAAGCCGCTCCGGCTGCTGGACAACGCCGGCCACGCCATCCACGGTCGCGAGACCGGAGGCTTCGCGCTGCCGCCCGTCG
>DASTQT010000399.1:0-8859 GCA_035761605.1 Agromyces sp.
GAGCTCACCCGAGACGATCGCGTCGCGAAGCTGCGCGTACGCGGAGTCGCGCAGCGACTTCGGGCGCTCGGCACGCGAGCGATCGATCAGCGGCATGCAATATATTGCAGCGGATGGCGCGGCGCGTGTCAAGGAGCGAGCCGGGGTTCAGGATGTCGGTGCGCAGGCGTAGCGTGTGCCGCATCCGAGCGCGGCGGCGCCGACGGGACGCGACCGCGAGCACCCGATCCAAGGAGGCATCATGGCCAACCTCGTCGTGCACTTCGAGATCCACGCCACCGAGCCGCAGCGGCTCATCGACTTCTACTCCGAACTCCTCGGCTGGCGGTTCACGCAGTTCGGCGACACCCCGTACTGGACCATCGAGACCGGCGAGGGCTCGATCGGCAACGTCGCTGGCGAGCCCGGCATGGGCATCAACGGCGGCCTCGCCCAGCGCGAGGGGCCCGCGCCCGAGCCCGGTGCACCGGTGAACGGCTGCGACATCGTGATCGGCGTCGACGGCGACATCGACGAATACTTCCGCCGCGCCGTCGAGCTCGGCGCCGTCGAGTCGATGCCCGCCACCGACTCGCCGCCGATCGGCCGGTGGGGCTACCTCGTCGACCCCGACGGCAACCTGTTCGGGCTCATCTCCGACACGCTCTCCGACGGCACCAAGGTGAGCATGGACGCTCCACCCAGCGCCTGACGGCACCGGTGTCGGCGGGCGGTGCCAGACTGGGCGGGTGCTGCTCGACGAGCTGGTCGCCACCGCTGAGCGGGTCGCATCCACGCGGTCGCGGCTCGCGAAGGTCGACGCGCTCGCCGCGCTGCTGACCGGGCTCGAGCCCGACGAGATCCTGCCCGCGGTCGGGTTCCTCACGGCGAAGCCGAGGCAGGGGCGCGTCGGCGTCGGCTGGCGCGGCCTCGTGGGCGCGATGGGCGAGCCGGCGGATGCCGCGACGCTCACGATCCTCGACGTCGACGCCGCGCTCGAACGGCTCGCCGGCGCATCCGGTACCGGGTCGGCGTCCGAGCGGGCGTCGGTGCTGCGCGAGCTCGGTTCCCGCGCGACTGCGCGCGAACAGGACTTCGTTGGCCGCGTCATCCTGGGCGAGTTGCGCACGGGCGCGCTGGAGGGCGTGCTGACCGACGCGATCGCGCGCGCTGCCGACCGCCCCGGCGAGGTCGTGCGCCGCGCCGCGATGCTCTCCGGCGATCTCGGCGAGACGGCGCTGATCGCCCTCACGGGTTCGCCGGGCGACCTCGACGCCGTTGGGCTCGTCGTCGGCCGGCCCGTGCTGCCGATGCTCGCGGGCACCGCGCCGACGGCGGCGGCCGCGCTCGAGCAGGTCGGCGAGGCGTCGGTCGAGTTCAAGCTGGACGGCGCGCGCATCCAGGTGCACCGGGCCGGCGACGACGTGCGGGTCTTCACGCGGAACCTCGCCGACATCACGCACCGCGTGCCCGAGGTGGTCGAGATCGTGCGTCGCCTGCGCGCGCGCGACCTGATCCTCGACGGCGAGACCCTCTCGCTCGACGAGAACGGGGCACCCCGGCCGTTCCAGGACACGATGGCGCGCTTCGGCGCCGAGGCCGCACGCGAGGTGCTGCTGCATCCGTGGTTCTTCGACGTGCTGCACGTCGACGGCCGCGACCTGCTCGACGAGCCGCTCTCGACGCGCCTGCGCGAACTCGAGCGCGTCGCCGGGGCGCATCGGATTCCCGGCGAGATCACCGGCGATCCCGAGGTCGCCGAGCGCGTCTCGCGTGAGGCCCTCGCCGCGGGGCACGAGGGCGTCGTCGTCAAGGGCGTCGGCGCGCCGTATGCCGCGGGCCGGCGTGGCGCGAGCTGGCTCAAGGTCAAGCCCGTGCACACGTACGACCTCGTGGTGCTCGCCGCCGAGTGGGGATCCGGCCGGCGCACGGGCTGGCTGTCGAACCTGCACCTCGGTGCGATCGACCCGGCCGGTGAGTTCGGCGAGGCCGGCGGCTTCGTCATGGTCGGCAAGACGTTCAAGGGGCTCACCGACGAACTGCTGCGCTGGCAGACCGAGTACTTCCCCTCGCTCGAGACGCGCCGCACCGCGCACGCGGTGTGGCTCGAGCCGGTGACGGTCGTCGAGATCGCGATCGACGGCGTCCAGCGTTCGAGCCGGTACCCGGGCGGCATCGCCCTGCGGTTCGCGCGCGTCAAGCGGTACCGCGACGACAAGCGGCCTGAGGAGGCCGACACCATCCAGACGCTGCGCGGGCTGCTCCGCGGCGGCGAGGCGGAAGGGGAGACCGATGGCGGATGACACGAGGGGCGGCGCTGCCGGCGCCGCGGGCGACGGCGCGGCGCGGCCCGGCCGCGTGCGGCAGTTGCGGCTCGTGGTCGAGGCCGAGGACTTCGAGACGGCGCTCGCGTTCTACCGCGACGTGCTCGGCATGCCCGAGCAGGAGGCCTACAGCGGCGAGGATGGCGCCGAGGTGCGGATCCTCGACGCAGGCCGGGCGACGCTCGAACTCTCCAACCCGGCGCAGGTGCGCTTCATCGACCGCGTCGAGACCGACGGCGGCCGCAGCGATCGATTGCGCGTCGCGCTCGAGGTAGACGACACCGCGACGGTCGCCGCTGAGCTCGTCGACGCGGGCGCCGAGCTCGAGGCCGCGCCGCGCGAGACCCCGTGGCGGTCGGTCAACGCGCGCCTCCGCGGCCCAGCCGGCCTGCAGCTGACGCTGTTCCAAGAGCTCGACTGAGCCCGCCCGTCCTCGAGCGCGGCCGATGGCGCCCATCACCCAGGACGCGAGCAGGAATGTCGGACGCACTCGACGCCACGCGTCCTGCATCGCGTCGCGCGCACTACCTTCGCGGTGACCCGCGCGTGCCCAGGCCACCCGGCCCGCCGATCCGAATCACAGGAGATCCCGCGATCCGCAGGCCCGGATCCGTGATCCGGGCCTGCAGATTGTCGAACGTCCTGTGATCCGTGCCGCGCCGGGCGGCGGGCAGCGGGCGGCGGCGGCGGGCGCTGGGCGCCGGCGGCGGCATCGCCGCAGCGCCGAGCGGCAGTGCAGCGGCACCGCCGCCGCGTCCCGAGGCGTCACATCCGTCACGGGGCCTTCCCCTGTGTTGACGTCAACATGTATGGTCGGGAATCGAGCGTGTTGACGTCAACATGCTCGGCTGCACATCCACTTCGACGGTGAAAGAGGACGACATCGATGACGATGCACGGCAGACGCATCGCGGCGCTCATCACGGGCGCCGCGCTCGCAGCGGGCGCCCTGACGGTGGCCCCGATGGGCACGACCGACCCGGCGCACGCCGCCGACGCGCTCACGATCACCCCGAACCCCGCCTACGCAGGTGAGGCGTTCGAGGGCTGGGGCACGAGCCTCGTCTGGTTCGCCAACGCGACCGGCGACTACCCCGAGGCGCTCCGCGAGGAGCTCTACCAGGCCGTGTTCGGCGAGGACGGCCTCGACCTGAACATCGCGCGCTACAACATCGGCGGCGGTAACGCCTCCGACGTGCGGGACTACCTGCGTGCAGGCGGCGCCGTCGAGGGATGGTGGGCGCCCGACCCCGACGGCGAGGCCGGCGTGCACGACGGCGCCGCGACGACCTACGCCGAGCGGAACGACGTGCTCGCCGCGTTCGACGCCGGCGACGCGGCATCCTACGACTGGGACGCCGACGCGACGCAGCGGTGGTGGGTCGAGCGGCTCGCCGCCGACGGCCGCATCACGCACTGGGAGACCTTCGCGAACTCGGCGCCCTACTTCATGACCGAGAGCGGGTACGTCTCGGGCGGCTTCAACTCGTCGGCCGAGCAGCTCAAGCCGGCGGCCGAAGAGCAGTTCGCGAAGTACCTCGTGCGCGTCACCGAGCACCTCGAGACGGAGTACGGCATCGACGTCGAGAGCATCGACCCGCTGAACGAGCCCAACACGAACTACTGGGGCACGACGCTGCAGAACGGCGTCCCGGTCGGCGGACGGCAGGAGGGCATGCACGTCGGCCCGGCACGCCAGGCGCAGCTCATCGACGCGCTCAAGGCAGAGCTCGACGCCGACGCGACGACCACGGAGGCGTTCGTCGCCGCGATGGACGAGACCAACCCCGGCATCTTCGCGACGAACTGGGCCGCGTACCCCGCGGCGACACGTGAGGCCGTCGACCGCATGAACGTGCACACCTACGGCACGTCGGGCCGGCTCGTCGTGCGCGACCTCGCGAAGCAGGCCGACACCGAGCTGTGGATGAGCGAGATCGAGGGGAGCTGGGTCAACGGCTACAACCCGGTGAGCATCGAGAACGGCCTCGGCATCGCCGGTCGCATCATGGACGACCTGCGCGAGCTCGAGCCGAACGCGTGGGTGCTCTGGCAGCCCGTCGAGGACCTCTACAACATGCAGCCGCAGGGCGAGAACCTGAACTGGGGCTCGATCTTCATCGACCTCGACTGCCGCCCGTACGTCGAGGACGGCGCCGAGGTGTGGAAGTCCGCGCGTCGCGTGGCCGCGGCCGGCGGCGACTCCACGGCTGTCGAGCCGTGCGGCGTCGAGGTGAACTCCAAGTTCAACACCATCCGCAACTTCACCAAGTTCATCCAGGAGGGCGACCGCCTGATCGCGGTCGACGACCTCTCGAGCACGGCCGCGCTCGAGGCGGACGGCAGCGGCGCGACCGTGGTGCACCGCAACACCGCGGCCGCCGAGCGCCAGGTCACGCTCGACCTCTCGCGCTTCGGCGAGATCGCGGATGGCGCGACCGTCACGCCGTACGTGACCACGCAGGCACCGTCGGCCGACGAGCCGACCGCCAACGCGCTCGTCGAGGGCGCCGCCGTCGCGGTCGACCGGGAGGCGCGCACCGCGACGCTGACCGTGCCGGCGAAGTCGGTCACGACGTTCGTGATCGACGGCGTCACGGGCGTCGCCGATGACGCGCCCGCGCTCCGCGACGGGCACCGGTACCAGCTCGTCGGCTCGCAGAGCGCGAAGGCGCTGACCGCCGGCACGTCGGGTGCGGCTCCCGCCACGACCATCACGACCCTCGCCGCCGAGCCTGCGCTCGCCGCACGGCAGGCGTGGACCGTGCACGAGGTCGAGCCCGGCGAGCGCGAGGCGACGCGGCGCGTGGTGCTCGAGGCATCCGACGGTCGCGTGCTCGGCGCGACGAGCAGCGGCACCGACCTGCGATCGATCGGCACGGACGCCGCGGCGGCGACGGCCGCGACCCGCTGGATCGTGAACACGACCGATGGGCGCGCCTACACGCTCGTCAACGAGGCGCTCGGGCTCTCGCTCGACGTCGGCGGGCAGTCCTCCGCCGAGAATGCGACGGTCGGCGTGTACGGCTCGAACGGCGGCGCGAACCAGTCGTGGCATCCGCTCGACCTCGCACCGCTGGCCGAGCAGTCGGTCGGGGCCCGCACGCTCGTGGGTGTCGCACCCGTGCTGCCGACGACGGTCGCGCCGCGCTACGCGTGGGGCGCCGGGGTCGCCGTGCCCGTCGGGTGGGCGCTGCCGGATGACTCGGCGTGGGCCGAGCGCGGACGCGTCGCCGTGCCCGGCACCGCGACCGACGTGTTCGGGCAGGCGTTCGACGTCACCGCGCAGGTCGACGTCGGCGGGCTGACCACCACCGATCCGGTCTCGGTGACCGTCGCGCGCGGGGCGAGCCTCGCGGGCGTCCAGTCCGCCGCGCCGGCCACGGTGCCCGCACGCGTCGGGGCGTCGGAGCAGGCCTTCGACGTGCCGGTCACATGGGACTGGTCGGGCGTGACCGCCGACGCGCTCGCCGAGGTCGGCGTCATCCGCGTCGACGGGACCGCCGTCGCAGACGGCGCCGCCCTGCCCGCGCGTCTGTCGGTGCTCGTGACGGAAGGCACGCTCCGCAACTTCGCGCCCGACGCGGGCGTGACCGCGTCGGCGAGTTCGACCGAGTCGGGCTACCCCGTCGACCGCACGCGCAACGGCGTCGTCGGCGACAAGGGCTGGTCGAACTGGGTGTCGTCGAACAAGCCCGCGCAGAGCACGCTGACCTACGAGTTCGCCGCGCGCCAGGTCGAGCAGGTCACGGTGCACTTCTGGCGGGACGGCACGAGCAGCTGGGCGCAGAGCATGCAGGTGCAGCTGCGCGGTGCGGATGGCGAGTGGTCGCCGGCGCCCGGGTGGGAGCAGTTCCAGCAGGTCGCGTCGCCGACGGATGGCACGGCGCCCGTCGTGACCGCCGGGTTCGCGCCGACCACGGCGACGGGCGTCCGCGTGATCATGAACGCGTACCCGAACACGCACCTCATCGTCTCCGAGGTGCAGGTCTTCGAGTCGGTGCCGGCAGCCGCGTCGGTCAGCGACCTCGCGGTGCTGCGCCTCGACGGCGAGGGCGTCGACGGGTTCGACCCGGCGCACACCGGCTACGAGGTCGACGTCGACGGGGGGCGCCTGCCGGTGCTCGACGCGGTCGCGGTCGACTCCGCGGCGCGCGTGCGCATCGCGCAGCCGACCACCGGGAACGGGGGAGCGGGCACGGTCACGGTGACCTCGGCCGATGGCCCGTCGCAGACGGTGTACACCGTCACGGTGCGCCGGCACGCGGTCATCGCCGACCTGCAGGTCGTCGACCGCCCGCGCGTCGGCGCGCCCGCGGTGGCGACGGCGACGCTCGACCCGGGCGACGGCGAGATCTCGTGGCAGTGGTTCCTGAACGGCGAGCCGGTGCCCGGGGCGACCGAGCAGTCCTTCACGCCCGAGACGAACGACGCGGGCAAGCTGCTCACCGTGCGCGTGACCGTCGGGGCCGACGGTGTCGAGCCGGCGACCGCCGAGGCTGACGGCGAGCGGATCGTGGCGGCGAACTCGCGCCAACCCTGACCCGGCATCCGGTGGTCGAGTAGCCGCGACGCGGCGTATCGAGACCCGCACCGTGCACCGCGCGCGGGGCGGGTCTCGATACGCGCCTGCGGCGCTACTCGACCACCGGGCGGCGCGGCGGCGCCGTGCTCGCGCGCACGACGAGCTCGGTCGCGACGACCGACGGGGCCCGGCGGTCGCCGGACTCGACCTCGTGCAGCAGCGCCTCGACCGAGCGCCGGCCCACCTCGCCGAAGAACTGGCGGACGGTCGTCAGCGGCGGCCAGAAGCTCGCGGCCTCCTCCATGCCGTCGAAGCCGACGACGCTGACCTCGGCCGGCACGGCGCGGCCGCACTCGTGCAGCGCACGCAGCACGCCGAGCGCCATCTGGTCGTTCGCGACGAAGATCGCGGTGACGTCGGGGTCGCGTGCGAGCTCGAGCCCGAGCTCGTGCCCCGACTCGGCCGACCAGTCGCCGACGAGCGGCGGGTGCACGACCGCACCGTGCGCGCGCAGGGTGGCCTCCCACGACTCGCGACGCCGCGTGGCCGAGTAGGAACGGTCGGGGCCGGCGACGTGCCGCACGGTCGCGTGCCCGAGGCCGAGCAGGTGCTCGGTCGCGAGGCGTGCGCCGAGGGCCTGATCGGTGTCGACCCACGTGAAGCGATCGTCGCCGGCGGAGTCGACGATCACGACGGGCAGGCCAGGCGGCAGTTCGACGTCGCTCTCGTCGAGCAGGTGCGCCTCGATCACGATGATGACCCCGTCGACCGCGGCATCCGCGAGGCTCTGGAATGCGTCGGAGACCTCGCCCCGCGTCGGGTGCGGCACGGGGATGAGCGTGAGCGAATAGCCCGCCTCCTCGGCGGCCGAGGCGATGGCGTCGAGCGTGCGCATGTTGCCGAAGCTCGAGAGCGTGAACATGATGACGCCGATGGTGCGGAAGCGGCCCGTGCGGAGGGCCCTGGCGGCGCTGTTCGGGCGGTAACCGAGCTCTTCCATGGCGGCGAGCACGCGGGCCCGGGTCTCGGCGTCGACGTTCGTGCGCCCGTTCGAGACGCGCGAGACGGTCTGGCCGGACACGCCCGCGAGGCGGGCGACGTCGGCCATGGACGGGCCGCGGCGCCGGCCGGCGGCCGCGCCGGGGGTGGTGACGGTCGTCATGGCTCTCCTCGTCATGCGTTGCGCCCAGACTGGCGCATGTTCACGTCAACATGCTACGGTGTCGACACCCCATGTTGACGTGAACATGGCCGCGATTGGAAGATTCGATGACAACGACGTCCCCCGCCGCGCCGGCTCCGGCCGCGGCCGCGACGGCGCCGGGGCCGCGCCGTCGCCGCAGCCGCGCAGCGCGCGGCCGCAGCGAATGGAAGGGCCTGGCCTTCGTCGCCCCGTTCCTGGTCGTGTTCCTGCTGGTGTTCATCGCGCCGGTCGTGTACTCGGTCCACCTCAGCCTCTTCCGCGAGCAGCTCGTCGGCGGCAACGCGTTCGTCGGCCTCGACAACTACGTCGCGCTCCTGCAGGACCCGCAGTTCTGGGAGTCGTTCGGCCGCGTCGTGCTCTTCCTGCTCATCCAGGTGCCGATCATGCTCGCGCTCGCCCTCATCGCGGCGCTCGCGATCGACAGCGCGCGCCTGCACGCGTCGGGCTTCTTCCGGATCGTGATCTTCCTTCCCTACGCCGTGCCGGCCGTCGTCGCGGTGCTCATGTGGGGCTTCATGTACGGCGACAACTTCGGCCTCGCCGCCAATGTCAACGACTGGCTCGGGTCGACGGTGATCACCCCGTTCGCCCGTGAGTGGATCCTCGTCTCGATCGGCAACATCGTGACCTGGGAGTTCGTGGGCTACAACATGCTGATCTTCTACTCGGCGCTCCGCGTCATCCCGACCGACCTGTACGAGGCCGCCGAGCTCGACGGCGCCGGGCCGATGCGGGTGGTCACCGGCATCAAGCTCCCGGCGCTGCGCGGCGCGATCGTGATCGCCACGATCTTCTCGATCATCGGCAGCTTCCAGCTGTTCAACGAG
>DASTQT010000400.1:0-2320 GCA_035761605.1 Agromyces sp.
CCGGCGACGGGCGCCGCCGCGGCCGCCGTCGGCGGATACCTGCGCGCGCTCGGCGCGGTGACCCCGCCGGCGCGCGTCGTGATCGCGCAGGGCCGCCACGTCGGTCGGCCGAGCGAGCTCGTGGTCGACATCCCCGAACGCGGCGGCATCGTCGTGAGCGGCACGGCGGTCGCCATCAGTTGAGCGGTCGGGCGCCCGTCCGCAACCCCCTCGCGCGACCCCGACGGATGCCGCGCAGCGGGCTAGGCTCGATGGGTCGGCGCGCCGCCGCATCCGCGCCCCGTGCCCGACCCGACGACCCGACGGAGGAGCCCCATGCAGACCCGCACCCTCGGCCGCACCGGCCGGACCGTCTCGGTCATCGGACTCGGCACCTGGCAGCTCGGCGCCGACTGGGGCGAGGTCGACGAGGGCGACGCGCTCGCCGTGCTCGACGCGTCGCACCAGGCCGGCGTGACGGTCTTCGACACCGCCGACGTCTACGGCGACGGACGGTCCGAGTCGCTCATCGGCCGCTGGCTCGCCGCGAACCCAGGCTCGGGCGTCACGGTGGCGACGAAGATGGGCCGCCGGATGCCGCAGGAGCACGACAACTACGTGCTCGAGAACTTCCGCGCCTGGACCGACCGGTCGCGCCGCAACCTCGGCGTCGACACCCTCGACCTCGTGCAGCTGCACTGCCCGCCCACGTCGGTGTACTCCGACGACGCCGTCTACGACGCGCTCGACACGCTCGTCGCGGAGGGCGCGATCGCGGCGTACGGCGTGAGCGTCGAGAAGGTGGAGGAGGCGCTCGCCGCCATCGCCCGGCCGAACGTGGCGACCGTGCAGATCATCCTCAACGCGTTCCGGCTCAAGCCGGTCGAGGAGGTGCTGCCGGTCGCCGAGCAGTACGGCGTCGGCATCATCGCACGCGTGCCGCTCGCGAGCGGGCTGCTGTCCGGCAAGTACACGCTCGAGACCGAGTTCGCGCCCAACGACCACCGCAGCTACAACCGGCACGGCGAGTCGTTCGACGTCGGCGAGACGTTCTCGGGCGTGGACTACGCGACCGGCGTGCGCGCGGCGACCGAGTTCGCCTCGCTCGCCGCCCGGGCGGCATCGGATGCCACGCCCGCGCAGGTCGCGCTCGCCTGGATCGCCCGGCAGTCGGGCGTCTCGACCGTGATCCCCGGGGCGCGCAACCCCGAGCAGGCACGCGCGAACGCGGCCGCCGGATCCCTCGAGCTGCCCGACTCGTTCGACGCCGCCGTCCGCGACCTCTACGACCGCGAGATCCGCTCGTCGGTGCACCACCGCTGGTGACCTGCCGGGAACCCCGGGCCGGATCGACGGCGATCCCCCCGGGAACCCCGGATCCCCGCCCCGGCCCCGGCCGGCCGACGGGCGGTGACGCGTGATCGACATCCTCACCGGATTCGCGGTCATCGCGCTCGCCGTGTTCGTCGGCTGGCTCGCCGGCCGCACCGGGGTGCTCGGCCCGAATGCGCGGCCCGTGCTCGCGCGCCTGAACTTCAGCGTGCTCTCGCCGTTCCTGCTGTTCTCGGTGCTCGCGACCGCCGACGTCCGGGCGCTGTTCTCCGCGCTGCTGCCGGTGTCGGCGATCGCCGCGGTCGCGATCATGCTCGTCTTCTCGGTGGTCTCGCTCGCGCTGCTGCGGCGCGGGGTCGCGCGCACGACGATCGGCGCGCTCGCGGCCGGGTACGTCAACGGCAACAACATCGGCATCCCGATCGCGCTCTACCTGCTGGGGGATGCCGCGTACTCCGCGCCCGTCGTGCTGCTGCAACTGCTGCTGTTCGCGCCGGTCGCGCTCGCGGTGCTCGGCGCGACCGTGGAGGGCCGCACGTCGGTCCGCGGCATCCTGCGTTCGACGTTCACGAACCCGATCATCATCGGCTCGCTCCTCGGGGTGCTCGTGTCGGTCTCGGGCCTCGAGCTGCCCGCGATGCTGCTCGACCCAGTGCAACTCATCGGCCAGGCTGCGGTGCCGCTCATGCTCATCGCCTACGGGCTCTCGCTGCACGGGCAGCGCATGTTCGAGCCCGGAACCGGACTCCGCGACGTGGTGTTCGCGTCGACGCTCAAGCTGTTCGCGATGCCCGCGATCGCCTGGGCGGTCGGCGCGTTCGCGTTCGGGCTCGAGGGACGCGAGCTCTACGCGGTCACCGTGCTCGCAGCGCTGCCGACCGCGCAGAACGTGTTCAACTTCGCGCAGAAGTACGAGACCGCCGAGGTCGTCGCGCGCGACACGGTGTTCCTCACGACGGTCGGCTCGGTGCCGGTGCTGTTCGGGATCTCGCTGCTGCTCGGCTGAGCC
>DASTQT010000401.1:0-3953 GCA_035761605.1 Agromyces sp.
CGACGGGCGCCTGTCGTGCCAGCTGTACCAGCGCAGCGCCGACCTCTTCCTCGGCGTGCCGTTCAACATCGCCTCGTACGCGCTGCTCACCCACATGGTCGCCCAGCAGGCCGGACTCGAGGTCGGCGACTTCGTCTGGACCGGCGGCGACTGCCACATCTACGACAACCACGTCGAGCAGGTGCGCCTCCAGCTCGAGCGCGAGCCGTTCCCGTACCCGACCCTGCGTCTCGGGCGCCGCCCCGACTCGATCGACGACTACCGCTTCGAGGACTTCGAGGTCGTCGGGTACGAGCACCATCCCGCGATCCGCGCCGCCGTCGCCGTATGAGCGAGCCCCGGATCGGCCTGATCTGGGCCGAGGCGCACGACGGCGTCATCGGCGCGGGCGGCGGCATGCCCTGGCACGTGCCCGAGGACCTGGCACACTTCAAGCGCACGACCGACGGCGCTCCCGTCGTCATGGGTCGCCGCACGTGGGACTCCCTCCCGGAGCGGTTCCGCCCCCTGCCCGGTCGGGCCAACATCGTCGTGACGCGGCAGGCCGGCTGGGCGGCCGACGGCGCGGTGCGCGCGGCATCCGTCGACGAGGCGCTCGCGCTCGCGGCATCCGACGCCGACGAGTGGATCTGGGTGATCGGCGGCGCCGAGCTCTTCGCCCGCACGATCGGCGCGGCCGACCGCCTCGTGGTCACCGAGCTCGACCTCGCGGTCGACGGCGATACGTTCGCGCCCGCCCGCACCCCCGACTGGCACCCGGCCGCCGTCGACCCGCCCACCGGATGGCACACCTCCCGCACCGGCATCCGCTACCGCTTCCTCACCCTCGACCGCTGACCCACCGTCCCTCCCGCGTCCAGCTCGGTCCCGGAAAGCCGGCCGCCGCCTCTGACACGCCGCATTGAGGGGCGACGCGCCGACCTCGACGTTCCGGGAGCGGCTTCTCGGCACGGCACGGTGCGCGGGACGTGTCGGGAGGGCCGTCCCCGCCCGTCGGGCCGGGGCCGACACCCTGCCGCCGAACGCCGGCGTGCCGGTTGCAGGCCGACCTCAGCGCGCCCCGTCGGCGGGGAGCGACTCCTCCACAGGCGTCGGTCGGATGGCTCGATCCACTGATCGAGTTGAGACGTCCGCGCCGCGCGGCCCGGCGCGCTTCGATGGCGGGATGACCACCGCCCTCGTCGCTGCCGTTCGGCGCCGTGGCGGCGTCGCGCGGTCAGCCGACCTGCGCGCCGACGGCGCAACGAAGCGCGATCTCTCGGAGGGCGTCCGAGACGGCTCGCTCATGCGACCTCGGCGGGGACTCTACGCGCTGCCGTCAACGCCGGCGGCGGTGATCGAGGCACTCGGGCACCTCGGCCGGATCGCCTGCGCGACGGCGGCGAGGGATCGGGGGATCTGGACTCTCGACCGCGGCGAGGACGAGCCGCTTCACACGTGGGTGGATCCCGACCGGCACGCCGTCCGCCATGAGCGGGCGGCCGAGCCGGACGATGTCGGGTGCTGCATCATGCACCGGGATTCGGCGGTGGACGCCCCCGACCTCGTGCGCGTCGGCATCCTCCACTGCCTGGTGCAGCTGGCGGGGTGCCACGGCCCGGAGGCGTTCTTCGTCGCACTCGAATCGGCTCTCCGGAAGCGGCTCATCGGCCCCCGTCAGCGCGCCCTGCTGAGGGCGGCCGTGCCCTCCGCGCTCGCCGACCTGGTCGACTTCGCGCGAACCGATGCCGACAGCGGCCTGGAGTCCCTCATCAGGCTCCGCCTGCGGCCCTACGGCCTCGTCGTGACCGGTCAGGTGCGGGTCCCCGGTGTCGGGAAGGTGGATCTCGTGGTCGGCGACTGCCTGATCCTCGAGGCGGATGGCGAGACCCACAGCGGTGACAACCGCCACCGTGACCTCGTCCGCGACGCGAGGGCGATGAGTCTCGGGTTCCTGACCCTCCGCTTCGACACCGCCCTCATCCTCCATGACTGGTCGACGGTCGAGGCCGCGATCCTCGCGGCGTGCGACCGGCTGCTGCACCGGACCGAGGCCGGCCGCCGGCACGAGGAATCCACCGGCAGCCGTTGACGGCAGCTCAACCGGCATCCGACCTCGTGCACTGTGCCGAAAGACCGGTCAGTCAGTGCGACGCGCCGCTGCGACATCCGGATGCACCGCGCGCCGAGTTCTGAAGCCGGTCTTCCGGACCGCGGACGTGGCACGGGCGGCCCGGCGGGGCCGGAGCCGATAGCCTGTAGTGCGTGAGTGCAGAGAACCCGTTCGGACAGGTGCTGGTCGCGCTCGTCACGCCGATGACGGCGGACGGCGAGGTGGATTGGCCCGGGGTCGAGAAGCACATCGACGACGTCATCCAGGCCGGCGCCGACGGCATCGTGGTCACGGGCACGACGGGCGAGACGTCGACGCTCACCGACCCCGAGAAGATCCGCCTCGTCGAGGTCGGCAAGGAGGTCGCGGCGGGCCGCGCCAAGATCATCACGGGCGGCGGCTCGAACGAGACCGCGCACGCGATCGAGCTGTACCGGCACAGCGAGCAGGCCGGCGCCGACGGCATCATGATCGTCACGCCGTACTACAACAAGCCGACGCAGGCGGGCATCCTGACGCACTTCCGGCTGGTCGCGGATGCCACGGACCTCCCGGTCATCCTGTACGACATCCCCGGCCGCACCGGCGTGCCGATCCGGTACGAGACGATCCTGCGGCTCGCCAAGCACCCCAACATCCTCGCCATCAAGGACGCCAAGGGCGACTTCAGCGAGGTCAGCCGGGTGCTCAACCAGACCGACCTCATGTACTTCTCCGGCGACGACGCCAACGTGCTGCCGCACCTGTCGATCGGCGCGACCGGACTCATCGGCGTCACGGCCAACATCGCCCCCGCGCCGTACCGCGCGATGGTCGACGCCGTGAACCGCGGCGACCTCGCGGCCGCGACGGCCGAGCACATGCGGCTCGAGCCGCTCGTGCGCGCCGTCATGACGCACGTGCCCGGCACGGTCGCGGCGAAGTACATCCTGCACGGCCTCGGCCGCATCGGCTCGCCGCGCGTGCGACTGCCGCTCGTCGGCCCCGAGGAATGGGAGGCCGCGCTCATCGAGGACGAGATCGACCTCGTGCAGGGCATCCCCGGCGTCGACTTCCACAACTTCCGACCCGACCGCAACGCCGCCGCCGGCGGCGCGCTGCCGAAGGTGGCCGGCACCACCCGCTGACGGATGGCGCGAGCCGCGCATCCGCGCAGCGCGCCGCCCGCCCGCCCGCCCCGAGACATCCGCGGCCACGACGACCGCATCGAACTGAACACCGCGAACGTGAGGAGGGCGAACATGCCCGACGAAGTCATCGACCCCGCCCCGCTCGAATCGGGGACGCTCCGCGTCATCCCCATCGGCGGGCTCGGCGAGGTCGGCCGCAACATGACGAGCTTCGAGATCGACGGCAAGCTGCTCATCGTCGACTGCGGCGTGCTCTTCCCGGAGGAGCACCAGCCCGGCGTCGACCTGATCCTGCCCGACTTCGGGTTCCTGCGGGACCGCCTCGACGACATCGTCGCGGTCGTGCTCACGCACGGCCACGAGGACCATATCGGCGCCGTTCCCTACCTGCTGAAGCTGCGCGCCGACATCCCGCTCGTGGGCTCGCAGCTCACGCTCGCGCTCGTCGAGGCGAAGCTCAAGGAGCACCGCATCAAGCCCTACACGCACACGGTGCGCGAGGGCCAGGTCGAGCAGCTCGGCCCGTTCGAGGCCGAGTTCGTCGCGGTCAACCACTCCATCCCCGACGCCCTCGCGGTCGCCATCCGCACCACCGCCGGCACCGTGCTCGCGACGGGCGACTTCAAGATGGACCAGCTCCCGCTCGACGGGCGCCTGACCGACCTGCGCGAGTTCGCGCGGCTCGGCCAGGAGGGCGTCGACCTGTTCATGGTCGACTCGACCAACGCGGA
>DASTQT010000402.1:0-7905 GCA_035761605.1 Agromyces sp.
CGTTGTCGACGGTGAGGAGCGTCTGCGCGGCCGGGCCGCCGCCGAGCGCCGCCGCCTCGGCGTTGTTGAGGAACGCGAGCACGACGTTGCGCGGGCCGTTCACGCCGAGCAGCTCCCCCACCGCGCTGAGCGCGCCGTTCAGCTGCGGGATCGACTCGCCCGCGGTGGTCAGCATGCCGTCGAACTGTTTCACCGCGTCCGCGACCTGCGGGATCGTGGCATCCGTGTCGATCGAGCGGATGTCGTCATGCAGGGCGGTCACGACCCGCTCGGCGTTCGCCGAGATCTCGGTCGCCTCACGGAGCGGAGTCACGTCGAACCCGCCCGTCGCCGGATCGCGTGCGAGCGTGAACGTGCCGAGCAGCGTCGACGCCGGTGTCACCACCTCGGTCGAGACCTCGTCGACGCCCTCGGCGATGATGCGCACCGCCCGGAAGTTCTCGCCGAGGCCGGGCACGAGCTCGCCCATGGCCCAGATCGGGTTCGTCGTCGGCTCGACCGCCGCCGACGTCGACGCCTCGAGTCGCTCGGCGATCGGCGGCAGGTCGGCGAAGCGCCGTTCCGCCGCGACCGACTGGAACTCGTCCACCGCGGTGCGGGCCTCCTCGAGTTCGTCGCGCACCGCGAGCGCGTTCGTGCCCAGCCACCATGCGGCCAGTCCGCCCCCGATGATGAGGAGCGCGAGCAGTGGCCAGAAGATGGCGTGGAAGATACGCCAGCCCTTGCGCATCCTGCGCCGGGGCCGGCCTGCATTCTCCCGCTCGTCTTCGGGGACGCGGACCAGCTCGTCGATCGTCACGAAGCCCAATCGTAGACGCCGGAACCCCGGAGACCGCAGTACGCGATCCCCGCGACCTCCGCCCGCATCAGTAGGCGCCCTGCGCCTGCATCACCGCACGCGCCGTGCGGTACAGGATGATCACGTCGCCGGTCAGTGACCAGTTCTCGACGTAGTACAGGTCGAGGCGCACGCTGTCGTCCCACGACAGGTCGGAACGGCCCTGCGTCTGCCACAGGCCCGTGATGCCCGGTCGCACCAGCAGCCGGCGCAGCGCCCAGTCGTCGTACCGCTCCACCTCGACCGCGAGCGGCGGGCGCGGCCCGACGAGCGACATGTCGCCCTTCAGCACGTTCACCAGCTGCGGCAGCTCGTCGAGGCTGTATCGGCGCAGGATGGCGCCGATGCGCGTCACCCGCGGGTCGGTGCGCATCTTGAACAGCACGCCGTTCCCGTCGGTGCGGTCGAGCAGCGTCGGCAACTGCACCTCGGCATCGACCACCATCGAACGGAACTTCAGCATGCGGAACCGCTCGCCGTTCAGGCCCACCCGCTCCTGCGCGTAGATCGCCGGACCCGGGCTGTCGCGACGCACGAGCATCGCGATCACCAGGAACACCGGGCTCAGCAGCACGAGCGCCAGCGATGCGACGACGAGGTCGAACGCCCGCTTCGCCGCGTACTTGCGACCGCTGAACACCGGGTAGTCGACCTGGATGAGCGGCAGCCCGGCCACGGGTCGCGCGTGGATGCGCGGGCCCGCGACATCCGTCAGCGCCGGCGCCACCACGAGGTTCGTCGACGTCGCCTCGAGCTGCCAGCCGATCTCGCGCATGCCGCGCGGATCGATGTTGTCGGCACCCGTGAACACCACCGTGTCGGCCCGCGCCTCCTCGAGCGCACGATCCAGGCTCGAGTAGTCGCCGAGCACCGGGATGCCGGGAGCCAGTTCGTGGGATGCCTCGCCGTGCTCGGTCACCGCCCCCACGATCCGCAGCCCCGAGACGCCGTCGCGCGCGATCTGCGCTGCGACGTGCGCCGACTTCTGGCGCTCGCCCATCAGGATCGCCCGGTGCAGGCACCGCCCCGCCTCACGCTCGCGGATCAGCCACTTGCGCCACAGCCAGCGACCCGCGAGCAGCAACGCCAACCCCAGCGGGAACGCCACCAGCACGTACGCGCGACCCAGCTCGGAACGCAGCAGGAACGCGCCGATCGCGAGCACCGCGAACACGCGGATCGTGGCATCCGCGATGCGCCGGTACTCGTTCGTGCCCGCGCCGATGATCGTGCGATCGCGGGTCGCGAAGAACGACAGCGCCGCGAACCATCCGATGACGATGAGCCCCGACACCAGCGAATAGCTGAGCAGGAGGCCCGGGTCGTCCTCTTCGCCCGTCTGCGGGATCAGCAGCTGCTCGCCCGAGGTGCCGAACCGGATGAACTGCGAGCCGAACACCGCGACGACGATCACGATGAGGTCGGTGATGGCCAGGCGCTTCGCGTAGGCGCGCTGCCACTCGGCGACCACCTCGGCAGGGGTAACAGTCTGGGACTGCCGAGTGAGCGACATCAATCACCTCCGACGCCGGCCCCGCCTCGGGTACGGAGGTCCGGCGCAAGCCCACCGTTCGGGCGCGGTGGGCACTGGTCAGGCTACCCCGATCGGATGCCGCGGCGGGAGGGGGTTGCGGGGAGTCACCCCCGAACTGGGGAATCCTCACGCCCGCGATCATCCCGGCTCGGCGTGGACGGCGAACAGGTTTCCTCCCCCGTTCGAGGGACAGTACGTGAGGGATGCTCGGCACTACGATCGGCGCAGGTCGGTTCGCGACCCTCTGGGGGGAGGGGTCATGTTCGGCAAGCTCAGGAGCGCACTCGGCTCGATCGCCGGGCCCGAGATCCTCGAGGTGCGCGTGCACGGCGTGAGCAACACGCCGCCCGCCGAGATGCTCGAGACCATGCCCGAGAACGTCACCCGGCATCGCGGCGACGAGCTCGGCTCGTTCTGGCGGCGCAAGGACGAACGCCCCGCGCACGGCATCCAGTCCGTCGAGGCCTACTCGTGGGGCGCCCAGGCGCGCACCGGCGGCGGAGCGCTCGCCGCCATCGGCCGGGTGTTCGTCCACCTCGGCTGGTTCCTGCTGCTGCCGTTCGCGCTCGCGAACCTCGCCTACTGGACCCGGCACATCGGGCCGCAGCGGGATGCCAGCGCGAAGTACTGGGACGGCGACTCGGGCGCGGCGACGGTGCGCATCTTCGCGCTGCTGCTCACCCTGCTCTCCGTCGCCGCGTTCAGCTCGGTCGCGATCGACCTCGTCGCCGTCCAGTGCTTCCGGGCCGGCACCGAGGGCACCGACGTCTGCGCGTCGCTTCCCAACGCCCTCGACGGCCTGCGCGGCCTCGACCGGGACAGCCGCGCCGCGCTCTTCGGACTGCTCCCGATCGCCACCATCATCGTGCTCTACGTGCTCGGCCGGCGCGGCCGCGTGCACTACGACGAACGCGTCCGCAAGTTCGGCGAGAGCATGCAGCAGCCGGGCACGAAGGAGAAGGGCGTGCCGCTCCTCGCCACCGGCGGGTTCTGGTCGCAGTCCCGGATCGGACCGACCACCGAATGGCTCCACGTCGCGGCATCCGTCGCCATGGTGCTGTTCCTGCTCGCGCTCGACGCGGCCTACGTCGACGACGACACCGGGTGCTGGAGGACCGACCCCGGCACGGATCCCCTCACGACCGCGGAACGCTGCATCGACCACGCCATCGGGCAGCCGATCCCGTTCTGGTTCGGGCTCGGCGCACTCGTCCTCTTCGTCGCCATCGTGCTGCTCGTCTGGCGCGCCTCCCACACCAAGGACGACGCCAAGACCAACGTCAAACGGGGACTGTCGATGACCTGCCTCGCGGTGGCCATCGTCGGCTACGTCGCGTGGACCGTCCTCGCGTTCACGGCGGCGACGCCGCAGCCGACGAACGGACCCGGCTTCCTCGGGCTGATCGTGACGCCGCTCATCCTCGTGTCAGGGGCGTTCGTGCTCGCACTCGCCGGCGTGGGATGGAAGTCCCGGAAGTCGGAGGTCGAGGGGCAGCCGTCGCGCGACGGGTGGCGCCGGCCGGTCAGCGCCGTCCTGCTCGCGCTGACGGCGCTCTTCCTGCTCTTCAGCCATGCGGTGTCCGGAGCGTACCAGTGGTGGCTCTTCGCCATCGCCGCCGGCCTCATCGTCGTCCACCTCATCGTGTCGTGGTCCATGCGGGCGAACCACAAGCACGAGGGATGGCGCGGCCAGGGCGCCGCCGTCGCCATGATCCTCGCGCTGTTCGCCTCGATGGCGCTCTCGAGCCTGCTCGTGCTCGGCACCGCGTTCTGGCTCAACACGCCGGCCGAGGCCGGGGAGGTCATCGACATCTGGCGCACGCCGGCAGTGGTGGACGATCCACTCGACGTGCCCGACGCGTACGAGCGCTTCGCCGTCGTGCTCACCGCGATCGTCGTGCTCATGCTCTTCCTCGTGCTCGCCGCGCTCACCTGGCATCTCATCCGCCTCGTGGCGCTGACCCTGCCGAGCCTTCGCCGAGCCGACGAGGACGAACGCGACGCGATCGAGCTCGGCGGAGTCGTGACGCCCGGCCGGTGGGCGTACCCGTCGTACCTGCGGAACCTCGAGGGCCGCCGCCGCCGTCGCGTCGCCGTTCGCCGCAGCTCGCACCTGCTGCACCGCGGCGAGGCGCTCTTCGGCTGGCTCACCGTGTTCGCCGCCATCGGCTTCCTCAGCCTGGCGTCGGCCGTCGTGTTCGACACGGTGCGAGAGAGCCTCGACGGCGCCCTCCCCGGCTCGGCCACCGCCATCCGCATCGCCTCGAACGCCGTGCTCGCCGCCGTCGCCGTCGCCGCCGTCGCCGCCGTCGCGACGCACGCCGCCTCGAGCAGCGAGCGCCCGCTCGGCGTGTTCTGGGACGTCGTCGCGTTCTTCCCCCGCGCCGGACATCCGTTCGCTCCGCCCTGCTTCGGCGAGCGCGTCGTGCCCGAACTCTCGGCTCGCACCAAGGCGTGGCTCGGCGACCCCGACGCGCTGCGTCCCCGCGCGGTGATCTTCACCGCCCACTCGATGGGCTCGACGATCTGCACCGCGACGATCCTCGCGATGCGCGACGAGAAGGTCGGCGGAACGGCGATCACGCCCCGTCTCGCGATGCTCTCGTACGGCACCCAGCTGCGGGCGTACTTCAGCCGGTTCTTCCCCTCGGTCTTCGGCCCGGCCACCCTCGGCGTGCCGGGCCTGCTCGGGCCCTCGCTGTGGTTGCGCGACCCGTGGGCACGACAGGTCAGGGCGGAGTTCGGCGCGGAATCGCTGCCGAAGCCGGGCGCGGACCCCAAGACCTCGCTCACCGGCATCCTGGGGTCGGATGGCACGAAGGTGCCGCGCTGGCGGAGCCTCTGGCGCCGCACCGACTACCTCGGTTTCCCGGTCTACGCGTACCGGGGCGGCGATCAGAACCCGATCGACCTCGGCGCGACCGAATCGGCGCCCGCGAGCTACCTCTGGCGCATCGCGACGCACAGCGACTACCTCGGCACGCCCCAGTACGAAGAGGCCCGCGACGACCTGGTCAGGGGGCTCGGCGGGCGGCCGAGCTGAGCTCCGAACTCACGCGTCGCCGACGTGACGGCCGTGCAGCATCCCGCCGCTCTCCTGCAGGTAGCAGACCCCGCACAGCGACTCGTACGTGACATCCGCCCCGTCGATCGCGACCTGGTCGCCGTCGAACACGTACCGGCCGTCGATGAGGCGGCCGTTGAAGATCGCCTTGCGGCCGCACCGGCAGATCGTCTTCAGCTCCTCGAGGCTGTGCGCCACCTCGAGCAGGCGCCGGCTGCCGGCGAACGCGGCCGTCTGGAAGTCGGTGCGGATGCCGTATGCCAGCACCGGGATGTCGTCGAGCAACGCGATCCGCAGCAGGTCGTCGACCTGCTCGCTCGACAGGAACTGCGCCTCGTCGACCAGCAGGCAGCTCACGTCGCGACCCGTCCGCTCGATCACCGGCGTGCGCTGCCGCTCGAACAGCTCGAGCACCTGGTCGTCGGGCGTGATCGTGAAATCGACGTCGCGCACCATCCCGAGCCGCGACACGATGCTGCGATCGCCCTTCGTGTCGACCGCCGGCTTCGCGAGCAGCACCTCGTGACCGCGCTCCTCGTAGTTGAACGCGGCCTGCAGCAACGCGGTCGACTTGCCGGAGTTCATCGCCCCGTAGCGGAAGTACAGCTTGGCCATCTACTCGAGCAGTCCGTCCTCCGCCGCCCGGCGGATCAGTTCGGCCCGGCGCCCCGCGGGGCGGCCGACCCTGGCGTATTTGTCACGCGCGCGACGCAGGTACGTCTTCGCGCTCTCGTACCCGACCGACATGCGGCGCGCGACCTCGGCCGTCGACAGGCCCTGTGCGTACAGCGCGAGCGCGCGGCGCTCGGCGTCGCTGAGGCCGGCGTCGGCCGGGGCGCCGGGGTCGTGTCCGCTGGCGTGGTCGGCGTCGTGGGCTCGGCCCTGGCCGGCGGATGTCGCGGCGCGGGCGCGCGCCATCGGCTCGCCGCTCGCGACCCGCCGGGCGATCGCGACGAGCTCGGACACCGGGAGCGTCTTCGACACGAACGCGCCCGCGCCCGCGTCGATCGAGCGGTCGCGCGACGCGTCGTCGTCGAGCGCGGTGACCACGACGACCGCGGCGCCCGCGGCCCGGCACGCGCGGATGCGCGACTCGATCGAGATGCTCTCGTCGAGCTGCAGGTCCATGAGCACCAGGTCGACGGGGAACTCGGCGTGCCGCACGAGGTCGAGCCACCGGGTCGTGCGGATCACGACGTCGAGGTCGTCGGCGTGCTCCTCGATCCAGGACGCGAGCCCGTCGACGATGACGGCGTGGTCGTCGAGGATGCCGACGCGCACCCGGCGCGGCTCGGTCGCGGTCTCGTCGGGCCCTGGGCCGGTGCCGGGGCCGGGGCCTGGGCCGGGCTGGGGCTCAACCGGCGTCATAGCGGAACTCCACCCGGACATTCTCTCGCGTCACGGCGAGGTCGCTGCGCAGTCCGACCGTGCGCGCGACGGCGAGGAATCGCTCGAGCTCGCGCCGCGTCGGCGGGGTCGCACCGGCGTCGGCCTCGAGGGCGATGCGCCCCGAGGGCCCCGACGACGACGCCGACAACCGGATGGCGCGTGCCCGATGCCCCGCGGACAGCCACGACACGAGCGCCGTGATCGCCGGACGCTGGTCGCTGCGCAGCCGCGCGGCGACGCCGCCCGGATCGTCGACCGTGACGGTCACCTCGCGCACGGCGGTGATCGATGCCGCGAGGTCGTCGAGCCACGTCGACTCGATGCCGGCCTTCAGCGCGCGCCGGAGCGCCTCGGCGAGCGCCCGCGCGCGGTCGGCGTCGGCGACGCTCACCCGCTCGGCCGTCATCACCTGCGCGAGGAACGGCAGCACCTCGCGGCCGAGCACCGACACGCGACCCTGCTGCACCGATCGCGCGATGCCCGTGCGGATGCCCGCGTCACGTTCGAGGGCGGCGGTGTTGGCCTGCCGCTGCCAGGCGAGGGTGTCCCGCACGATCGTCGCGGAATACCCGGCCGCCGCGGCCGCGAACGCGAGCACGGTCACGGCATCGATGATCACGATGGATGCCGCCATCACGCGCGGAAGCGAGTCATCCGCCGACCCGACCTCGAGGATGCAGAGCACCGCCGTCGCGATGCCGCCGGCGATGAGCAGCGACACCCAGGTGCAGAACGGGGCGGCCGCGAGGATCAGCGTGCCGACGACGATCGGGCCGAATCGCGTGTAGTCGGCGCGGTCGACGCCGATCGTCGCGACGTACTCGGCGATCGCGCCGCCGACGGCGAGGCTCACCGTCATCCAGAGCCGGTCGACCGTGAACGGGGCGCGGCCCGGCATCGCCGACACCGACGCGACCACGGCGGCCGCCGCGACCAGGACGATCGCGATCAGCGAGAACGTCGGCGCGGTCACCTCGCCCCACTGCGCCGCGGTCACGCCGACCGCGACCCCTACGGCGAGCGCCGAGCCCACGACGACGAGCGGCGCCGCGGCGACCCCGCCGATCGGGTCGACCTCCT
>DASTQT010000403.1:0-5679 GCA_035761605.1 Agromyces sp.
CACCGCGATGTGCCGGATGCCCCGGGGACCGTGGTACACCGCGTACATCGACGCCATCACGGCGAGCAGCACCTGCGCGGTGCAGATGTTCGACGTCGCCTTCTCGCGGCGGATGTGCTGCTCGCGCGCCTGGAGGCTGAGGCGGTACGCGGGGTGGCCCGCGGCATCCTGCGACACGCCCACGAGGCGTCCCGGCAGCTGACGCTCGAGGCCCTTCCGTACGGCCATGTACCCGGCGTGCGGCCCGCCGAAGCCCATCGGCACGCCGAATCGCTGCGACGTGCCGACCGCGACATCCGCCCCGAGCTCGCCGGGGCTCGTCAGCAGCGCCATCGCGAGCAGGTCGGCCGCGACGACGGCGAGCGCGCCCTGCTCCTTGGACGCGGCGATGATCCGCGACGGGTTCCACACGCGGCCGGACGCGCCGGGGTACTGCACGAAGACGCCGAAGTGCTCGCCGAGCGCCGCGACATCCGTCGTCTCGTCGAGATCGGCGACGACGAGCTCGATGCCCACCGCCTGCGCGCGCGAGGCGAGCAGCGCGAGGGTCTGCGGCAGCGCGTCGGCGTCGACCACGAACCGGTTCGTCCGCGCCTTCGACGCGCGTCGAGCGAGCAGCATGCCCTCGACGACCGCGGTGCCCTCGTCGAGCATCGACCCGTTGGCGGTGTCGAGCCCGGTGAGGTCGGCGACCATGGTCTGGAAGTTGATGATCGCCTCGAGGCGGCCCTGCGAGATCTCGGGCTGGTACGGCGTGTACGCCGTGTACCAGCTCGGGTTCTCGAGCACGTTCCGCTGGATCACGGCCGGCGTGATCGTGCCCGAGTAGCCGAGGCCGATCATCGAGGTGCGCACGGTGTTCGCGTCGGCGAGCGCGCGCAGCTCGGCGAGCGCCTCGCGCTCGGTCGCGGCGGGCGGGATCACCGAGTCGATCACGTCGTGCATCCGGATCGCGGTCGGTACCGCGGCGTCCATGAGCGCGTCGAGGGAGTCGTAGCCGAGCGCGGCGAGCATCCACTCGTGGTCGCGCGGGGTGGTGCCGATGTGGCGGCGCCCGAAGGCGTCCACGTCGAAGGCCGGGGAGGTGCTGGCGGTCATCGTCTTCCTAATGGATGGGGACTACTCGCCCGTGAGGGCGCGGTACTCGTCGTGGCTGAGGAGCGTCGGCAGCGACGCGGCGGTCACCTTGATGAGCCATCCCTCGCCGAACGGGTCGCTGTTGACCAGCTCGGGCGAGTCGACGACGGCCTGGTTCGACTCGACGACCTCGCCGTCGACGGGCGCGAACAGCTCGCCGACCGACTTCGTCGACTCGATCTCGCCGACGACGGTGCCTGCGGTGATCGCGGTGCCCGCCGAGGGCAGGTCGACATAGACGACGTCGCCGAGCTTCTCGGCGGCGTAGTCGGTGATGCCGATGGTGACGGTGTCGCCCTCGACCTTCACCCACTCGTGCTCGGCGGTGTACTTCAGCTCGGCCTGGTCGGTCATGGGGTGCTCCTCTGGTGTCGTGTGGTGGTGCTCGTGCGGTGCGGCTCGGTGCCGGCGGGCGTTCAGGCGCCGCGCTTGTAGAAGGGCAGGGCGCTGACGGATGCCGCGACGCGCGTGCCGCGGACGTCGACGAACAGCGGCGTGCCGGGCTCCGCCAGCTCGGGCGAGACGAACGCCATCGCGACCGGGTGCCCGAGCGTGGGCGAGAGCGCGCCCGAGGTGATCTCGCCGACCTCGCGGGCGTCGTCGCCATCGCCGTCGAACACCGCGTAGCCGGCGCGCGGCGCGCGGCGGCCCTCGGCGGTGAGGCCGACGAGCACGCGCGCGCCGTCGCCCGGCCCCTGCTCGACCGCGGAGCGGCCGACGAAGTCGCCCTCCTTGGCGAGCGCGACCACGCGGCCGAGTCCGGCCTGCACCGGCAGGATGTCGCGGCTCAGCTCGTGCCCGTAGAGCGGCATGCCCGCCTCGAGGCGCAGCGTGTCGCGGCTCGCGAGCCCGCAGGGTACGACGCGCGGACCGCCGGTCTCGCGGAGCGCCTCCCAGAGGCGCTTCGCCCGGTCGGGCGCGATGTAGAGCTCGAAGCCGTCCTCGCCGGTGTACCCCGTGCGGGCGACGAGCACGGGCTCGCCGTCGTACGTGACCGGGACGGCGCGGTAGTACTTGAGCGCGGCGACCGCGTCGACGAAGTCCTCGCCGTCGTTGCCGGGCCCGTCGATGCCGAAGCCCTCGGTCTGCTGCAGCACCTCGAGCGCGTCCGGGCCCTGCAGCGCGATGAGCGCGATGTCGTCGGACTCGTCGAACACCTCGGTGTCGAACGGGGCGGTACGGCTGCGCAGCTCCTCGGCCACGACCTCGCGGTTCGAGGCGTTCGCGACGACCATGTAGCGGTCCGCGCCGGTGCGGTAGACGACGAGGTCGTCGATGACGCCGCCGTCGCGCGCGAGCAGCAGCGAGTACTTCGCCTGCCCCTCGGCGATCGCCGACAGCTTGCCGGCCAGCGCGTAGTCGAGCGCGGCGGCCGCCTCGGGGCCGACGACGACGATCTCGCCCATGTGCGACAGGTCGAACAGGCCCGCGTGTTGCCGCACCGCGTGATGCTCGGCGAGGTCGCTGGAGTAGCGGACCGGCATCTGCCACCCGGCGAAGTCGGTGAAGGAGGCTCCCTCGGCGCGGTGCACCTCGTCGAGCGGACTGCGTCGCTCGGTGGTGCCGGGGTCGGTGGTGGTGCCGGTTGCGTCGGTCACGAGTTCTCCAGGATCGCCAGGATCGCGCGGCGGGCGCCGCTCGAGAACTCCCCCTCTGTCATGGGCCTGAGAGCTTCGCGTCGCGCCCGTGGGGAGCTGTGCTTTCACCTTCGGCGGGACCCAGCGGAGGAGGGTCTCGGTACGGGTCAGGCTACGCCTGCCCTACTCGACCTGGATCTCGCTCCGCTCGATCCGCTTTTCAGAGTCGGCCTCGTCATCGCGGTGATGCGACCTGAGAGATTGGCGGGGAGGCTTGCTCCTTCGGTGCCGGCGGGCCCCGAAGGACTGCCGGCTCTCCCGCGATGCGTCGATGGCCCGGTGTGCGGTTGTACGGCCGATCCTAGCCGACGCGGGCGATCATTCGGGGCGGTTCCCGTGGGCGTCGTGCTCGAACGGCGTCGCGACGCCACGGTAGGCGAGCGTCATCATCATGCCCGCAGCGGCGTGGGACAGGTCGTGGCAGTGGTCCATCCAGATGCCGGGATTGTCGGCGACCAGTGCGAGCTCCCACACCTCGCCCGGCCGCACGTCGACCGTGTCGAGCCAGAGCGGCGCCCCGGTCGACGGCACGCCGTCGCGCGAGAGCACGAGCACGTGGTGTCCGTGCACGTGCATCGGATGCACGTCGAAGCCGCGGTTGGCGACCGTGATCCTCACGACGTCGCCCTCGTCGACCTCGATGGGTTCGATGTGCGGGAACACCTGCCCGTTCACCGTGTAGGCGTACGACGGGGCGCCGCCGACGAAGCGCGGCATCCGGTCGAGCACGAGCTCGCCCTCGGCGGTGAACGCGCCGAGATCGGATGCCGCCGGGGCGCCGCCGCCGTCGCCGTACGCGAGCAGGTCGAGCTCGGGGACGTCGGTCACCTCGCGCGGCAGGTCGGGTGCCGCGGCACCCGGCGGGGCGATGACGACGACGGATGCCGCGGAGAGGTCGGTCTCGAATCGCACGCCTCCGGCGGGCATCGTGAACACGAGATCGGTGCGGGCTCCGGCCCCGAGCCGGACGGAGCGGTGCTCGACGGGCTCGCCGCCGGCGACGTCCCGCCCGTCGACCGCGGCGACGCGGAAGGGAGTGCCGGCCACGGTGACCCGGATCGGCGTCTGCTCGGTGTTCGCGACGCGGAGCCGCACGGTGTCGCCCTCGGCCGCCTCGAACTCCTGGGGCCCGTCGGTCGCGCCGACCACGACCTCGCCGCCGATGCGGTGCACGGGCAGCGCGAGGTCGAGCGTCTCGCCGACGCCGCCCGGCGGTTCGACGACGAGCATTCCGTACAGGCCGCGGCGCACGCCCTCCGATGCGGCCTGGTGGGTGTGGTACCAGTACGTGCCGGGCTCGTCGGCGACGAAACGGTACGTGAAGCGCTCGCCCGGCGCGACGGCGTCCTGCGTGACGCCGGCCACGCCGTCTTCGCCGTTCGGCACGTCGTAGCCGTGCCAGTGGAGGGTGACGCCGTCGTCGATGTCGCGGTTCGCGAGCGAGACCTCGACGAGCTCGCCCTGCGTCACGCGGAGCTCGGGACCGGCGACGGTGTCGCCGCCGAAGCCCCATGCCTCGACCGTCCCGCCCGAGGCGAGCGTCACGTCGTGGCGTACGGCGGTCAGTTCGATCGAGCGGACCTCGCCGGGCGCGTCATCCGGGGTGCGCAGGTCGGCGACGGACACGGACGCCGGCGCCGCGCCCGGATCGGCGGCGTGGGCGTGCGCGACGGACGCCTCGATGCGGGGCGCCGCCGTGTCGGAGAGCCACGACCATCCGACGCCGGCGACGAGGAGCAGGGCGAGCATGCCCGCGAAGCCCGCGACCGGCCTGCGGCCGCGCTGCGCGAGCAGCGCCCACGTGAGACCGGTCGCCAGCAGCACGGCGGCTGCGAGCACCCCGGTCGCGACGGGTTGCGGCGGGGAGCCGACGAGCCAGGTCGCCAACGCGGCGCCGACCATCGCGTACCCGCCCCCGAGCATGGACGTGCGGGCAAGGGGAACGCGGATGCCGCGCAGCCACCACGTCAGCCCGAGCAGTCCGGCCGCGAGGCCGGCCGCCTGGAACGGCAGGCCGACCACGACCTTCTCGCCGGCGAACCACCAGCCGCGGCCCGCCAGCACAGCGGTGACGGCGGCCGCGGCGACGAGCGCGAGCACGCCGCCCGCGGCGAGCGCGAGGACGGTTCGGCGCTCGCGCGGGGCGGGCTCCGGCCCGGCCGTGCACCCGGCGGCGAGCCACAGCCCGGCCGCGGCGAGCGCGGCCGCCGACTGCAGCAGGAGGAGGGCCGCGGTGCTCATCGGGCCCTCCTCGGAAGCGGCTGGGGTGCGGTCGGGATGCGGGTGCCGGGCCGTGGCTCGGCCGGCGGGTCAGGCGCTGGGCACGCCGGCGGTGACCTCGTCGGCCCCGGGTGCGGCCGTCGCGGACGCTCGGACCGGAGCGCCCTCGCGGTCGAGCCGGCGGGCGCGCACCACGAGGAGCACGCCGACGAGCAGGATCGCGGCGCCGTTCACGCCGTGCAGCGACAGGAAGAGCGTCGCGGCGAGCGGCGGGTCGGCGTGGCTCGACTCGTCGAGCCCGAAGAGCACGCCGGTGAGGATGAACAGCACCGTCTGGAAGAGGATCAGCACGAGCGGCAGCACGCTCAGCCAGATGGTGCGCTTGCCGGCGCGGGCGAGCGCCGCGGTGACGATGAGCAGCAGGGCGAGGATCGGCAGCACGATGCGGCCGTTGGTGCCGTGCCAGGCGAACAGCTCGTCCTCGGGGTTCGAGAACACGCCGACGGCGGCGAAGTAGAGCTGCAGGATCACGGCAGCCGTGAAGAGGATCGTGACGACCAGGAAGACCTTGCGCATGGCGGGGCTCGCTTTCTCGGGATTCGGAGACCGGGCTCCGATCGATGCTTCCGAGCGGCTGCCGCGGCGACATCCGGGCCAGCACTTGCTTCCGCCTCCGTGACGTCAT
>DASTQT010000404.1:0-3171 GCA_035761605.1 Agromyces sp.
GGTTGTAGGTGAAGGGACGTCGCGCCTGGAGGTGGTCGAGCTTCTCGTTGAAGCGGACCTTCTCGGGCTCGACGGGGATCATTCCCACTCGATGGTGCCGGGCGGCTTCGACGTGACGTCGAGCACCACCCGGTTGACCTCGCGCACCTCGTTGGTGATGCGGTTCGAGATCTTCGCGAGCACGTCGTAGGGCAGGCGCGTCCAGTCGGCGGTCATCGCGTCCTCCGACGAGACCGGACGCAGCACGATCGGGTGCCCGTAGGTGCGACCGTCGCCCTGCACGCCGACCGAGCGCACGTCGGCGAGGAGCACGACCGGGCACTGCCAGATCTCGCCGTCCAGGCCCGCGGCCGTGAGCTCGGCGCGCGCGATGGCGTCGGCCTCGCGCAGCACCTCGAGCCGGTCGCGCGTGACCTCGCCGACGATGCGGATGCCGAGGCCCGGCCCGGGGAACGGCTGGCGGGCGACGATCTCCTCGGGAAGGCCGAGCTCGCGGCCGATGGCGCGCACCTCGTCCTTGAAGAGGGTGCGCAGCGGTTCGACGAGCTCGAACTGCAGGTCCTCGGGCAGGCCGCCCACGTTGTGGTGGCTCTTGATGTTCGCGGTGCCCGTGCCGCCGCCCGATTCGACCACGTCGGGATAGAGCGTGCCCTGCACGAGGAAGCGGATCGGCTCGCCGTCGGCGTCGGCCTCGGCGATGAGGTCGCGTTCGGCCTGCTCGAACGCGCGGATGAACTCGCGACCGATGATCTTGCGCTTCTCCTCGGGGTCGGTGACCCCGGCGAGCGCGTCGAGGAACGTGTCCTGCGCGTGGACCGTCACGAGGCGGATGCCGGTGGCGGCGACGTAGTCGACCTCGACCTGGCGCCGCTCGTCCTTCCGGAGCAGGCCGTGGTCGACGAACACGCACACGAGCTGGTCGCCGACGGCCTCGTGCACGATCGCGGCGGCGACGGCCGAGTCCACGCCGCCCGAGAGCCCCGCGATGACGCGGCCCGAGCCGACCTGCTCGCGGATCCGCGCGACCTGCTCGGCGATGACGTTGCCCGAGTTCCAGTCGGCGGGAATCCCCGCGGCCTTGTGCAGGAAGTTCTCGATCACGTCCTGTCCGAACGGCGAGTGCTTGACCTCGGGATGCCACTGCACGCCGTAGAAGCCCTGCTCGTCGTTCGCGAACGCCGCGACGGGCGTCGTCGCGGTCGACGCGAGCACCTCGAAGCCGTCGGGCGCGACCGCGACGGAGTCGCCGTGGCTCATCCACACGGTCTGGTGCTCGGGCTGCCCGCCGAGCAGCGCGTTGCCGTCGCCGGCCCGCACGGTCGCCGCGGTCGACCCGTACTCGCGGTGACCGGTGTGCGCCACCTCGCCGCCGAGCTGCTGCGCCATGACCTGGAAGCCGTAGCAGATGCCGAGCGTCGGCACGCCGAGCTCGAGGATGCCGGGGTCGAGCGCGGGCGCCCCCTCTTCGTACACCGACGACGGCCCGCCCGAGAGGACGATGCCGATCGGATCCTTCGCGGCCACCTCCTCGGCGGTGATCGTGTGCGGCACGATCTCGGAGTAGACGGATGCCTCGCGCACGCGTCGTGCGATCAGCTGCGCGTACTGCGCGCCGAAGTCGACGACGAGCACCGGGCGCTGCTGGGTCTCGCTCACTGGGCGGCCTCCACGGACTCGGACTCGGACTCAGGGCGCGCCGCCGCGGCATCCGCTTCACGCTTCGCCAGGTACGCGCGCACCTCGCGCCCGATGCGGGCCTCGAGGAAGAAGGACAGGAACGGCACGATGCCGCCCGACGCCAGCAGGAGCAGACGCCAGAACGGCCAGCGCATGAGGCTCCAGAGGCGGAAGTTGCTGAACAGGTAGACGACGTAGAACCAGCCGTGCGCGATGAGGATGCCCGTCGAGAGGTTCACGCCCTGGCCCGTCGACTCGAGGCCCTCGGGCGTCTCGACCACGGGCTCGAACGAGAGCAGGCCGTTGGGCCCGAACGCGTAGAGCTCGAGGTGCCACACGTACTTCAGCAGCATCTCGGTGCAGAGCAACAGCAGCATGACGCCCGTGATGTTCGAGGCGACCATGTAGAACTTCAGCGCCCCGCGGATGCGCGGGAAATCAGCCGGTTTGGGCTCGAGGGGCATGGCGTCCAGTCTACGGGGCGGGCGGCTGGGCGATGCCCGAGTCGGATGCGGGCGCGAGCCCCGCGAGCAGGCGCGCGAGCGTGTCGACGGCCTCGTCGATCCCGCGCTGGGGATCGCGTGCGGACGCGTTGGCGATCGCGACCTCGTTGAGCGCTCCCGAGATCATCGTCGTCACCGTGTCGAGCGAGCGCGGCGCGATCACGCCCGCGTCGGCGAGCTCGGCCACGCCCGCGTCGAGCAGGCGCGCGCTGGACTCGAGGTCGCCGTCGCGCCAGTCCCCCCAGCCGAGCACCGCGGGGCCGTCGACGAGGAGGATGCGGCGCACCTCGGAACCGAGGCTCGCCTCGAGGAACGCGCGGCAGCCGGCGAGGAACGCCTCGAGCGGTGCGGCGTCGGCGGCGGCGGCGCGTTCGACCGCCTCGGCCACCGCGAACTGCGCGCGCTCGACGACGGCCGCGAACAGCCCGTGCTTGCTGCCGAAGTGATGGTAGAGCGCGCCGCGCGTCAGGCCGGCTTCGGCGACGAGGTCCTCCAGGGCGACGCCGGCGTAGCCCGACTCGGCGAACCGCCGCGTGGCGATGCGGAGGATCTCCTCGCGAGTCCGCTCGCGCTGCTCGGCCTTCGTCGGCATCCCGCACCCTCCCGATCTTGACATACACACTGTATGTCAATCAGGCTAGAACACAGACACACTGTACGTATCTGTTCTGAGGAGGACCGATGCTCCGATCCGGCTATCCCGTGCTCTGCGCCGACGACGTGCGCGCGAGCGCCGCGTTCTACCGCGAGCACTTCGGCTTCGAATCGACCTTCGAATCCGACTGGTACGTGAGCCTGCGGCATCCCGACGCCGGCGCCGAGCTCGCGGTGCTCGACCCGCTCCACGAGTCCGTTCCCCGCGGCTACGGCGAACCGGCCCGCGGCGTGCTCGTCAACCTCGAGCTCGACGACGTCGATGACGTCGCCGCGCGCCTCGAGGCCGCCGGCGTCCCGGTCGTGCAGGCGCTCCGCAGCGAACCGTTCGGCCAGC
>DASTQT010000405.1:0-2441 GCA_035761605.1 Agromyces sp.
TCGCGGGCGTGACCTCGGGGTGGAACTGCACCGCGAGCAGCCAGTCGTCGACCCGGAACGCCTGGTTGGCGTACTCGGGCGACGAGGCCAGCAGCTCGACGCGGTCGGGCAGGTCGAAGGTGTCGCCGTGCCATTGCACGAAGCGGATGCCGCGGGCGTGACGCACCGGGGACGCGTCGCCGGCGTCGGTCACGTCGACGCCGAGCCAGCCGACCTCCTTGCGGGGTCCGCGGTAGGCGCGACCGCCGAGCGCGGCGGCGAGCATCTGCGCGCCGAGGCACACGCCGAAGATCGGTGCCTTCGCCGCGATCCGCTGCCGGAGCAGCTCGATCTCATGGCCGACGTACGGATAGCGGTCGGTCTCGTACGCCGCCTCATCGCCGCCGAGCACGACGAGCACGTCGGGGGCGAGCGCGTCGATCGCCGTGACGTCCTCGTGCGGGGCGTCGACCGTCACGACCTCGTAGCCGTGCGCCTCGAGCACCGGACCGAGGTTGCCCAAGCCGATGGCCGAGTCATGGCGGAGCACCAGGGCCACGGGACGGCCGGGCGCCCCCGTGCCATCCGTCATTCGAGCCCCTTGATGACGATCGCGTCGGTGGGCGGGGCGTGCTCGTTCGGGTCGACGTAGACATCGGGCTCGAGGTAGATGACGCGTGCCGCAGGCACGGCGTGCCGGACGCGCTCCTCGATGACGTTGATCGCGGTCGACACCTCGGCCAGGGTCTCGCCGCCGTGGAAGCCGAGCTTGGCGGCGACCATCAGCTCGTCGGGTCCGAGGTAGAGCGTCTTCATGTGGATGATCCGCTCGGCCTCGGGACCGGCCAGGATCGCCTTCTCGATCTTGCCGTGGTCGCCCTCGCTCGCGCCCTCGCCGACGAGCAGGCTCTTCGTCTCCATACCCAGGATGATCGCGACGATGATCAGCAGCGTGCCGATCATGAGCGTGCCGATCGCGTCGAAGAGCGAGTTGCCGGTGATGATGGTGAGGCCGACGCCGAAGAGCGCGAAGACGAGGCCGAGCAGCGCCGCGATGTCCTCCAGCAGCACCACCGGCAGTTCGGGCGCCTTCGCATGGCGGACGAACTGCACCCAGGTCTGCTTGCCGCGCACGAGGTTCGATTCCTTGACGGCGGTGCGCAGCGAGAACGACTCGAGGATGATCGCGATCGAGAGCACGAGGATCGGCAGCCACGGCACCTCGAGCTCGTGCGGGTGCTGCAGCTTGTCGACGCCCTCGTAGATCGAGAACAGGCCGCCGACCGAGAACAGGATGATCGACACCACGAACGCGTAGACGTACCGTTCACGGCCGTAGCCGAACGGATGCTCGCGGTCGGCCTCGCGCTTGGCCTGCCGGCCGCCGACGAAGAGCAGCAGCTGGTTGCCGGCGTCGGCGACCGAGTGCACCGCCTCGGCGAGCATCGACGCGGACCCCGAGAAGAACCAGGCGATGAACTTCGTCACCGCGATGCCGGTGTTCGCGAGGAACGCCGCGAGGATGGCCTTGTGTCCGCCGGATGCGCTCATGCGCCAATCCTAGGATGGTCGCCATGACCTCCCGCCAGCCCGTTGACCTGCCCTCCATCGCGTTCCTCGGAGCGGGGTCGATGGCCCGCGCGATCCTGGCCGGACTCCTGCAGCCGAGCGTCACGGTGGCCGGCGGCATCCGCACGACCAACCGCAGCCAGGCCCGCGCGGCCGAGTTCGCCGACGAGCCGCGCGTGACCGCGTATTCCACCGAGACGGATGGCGCCGCCAACCGCCGTGCCGTCGCCGGCGCGAAGCTCGTGGTCGTCGCGGTCAAGCCGGCGATGGTGCCCGACCTGCTCGACGAGATCGCCGACGCGCTCGAACCCGGCGCAATCGTGGTCAGCGTGGCCGCGGGGGTCACCGTCGCCACGTTCGAGGCGCACCTGCCCGAGCACGTGAGCGTCGTGCGCACCATGCCGAACACGCCCGCGGTGGTCGGGCGAGCGGTCACGGGCGTCTCGGTGGGCACGCGCTCGTCCGACGACGACCTCGCGCTCGTGGTGTCGCTGTTCGAGACGGTCGGCGAGGTGCTCGTCGTGCCCGAGTCGCAGCTCGACGCGCTCTCGACCATCTCGGGCTCCGGGCCGGCGTACGTGTTCCTCCTCATCGAGGAGCTCACGAAGACCGCGATCGCGAAGGGCTTCACGCCCGAGCAGGCCGCGACGATGGTGCAGGGCACGTTCCGTGGCGCGAGCGAGCTGCTCGCCGCATCCGACGACGACCCGGCCGAACTGCGCCGCCGCGTCACGAGCCCCAAGGGCACGACCGAGCGGGCGATCGCGGTGCTGCAGGATGCCGACCTCTCGGGCCTCTTCGACCGCGCCACCGACGCCGCGCTCGCCCGCGCGCGCGAACTCGCCGCCGGCGCCTGACGTCGGTGGTCGAGTAGCGGCGAAGCCGCTCCTCTG
>DASTQT010000406.1:0-5210 GCA_035761605.1 Agromyces sp.
GCCACGCTCGACGGGGCCGCGATCGACGAGGCGCTCGAGGTCGGCGCGCAGCACGCGGCATCCGTGCTGGGCACGCGGCACCTGCACCCCACGTTGGACCCGTTGGTCGAGTAGCGCTACTCGGCTGCCGGGCGCCCCCGCTGGAACGTGCGGCCGCCGATCTCGGTGACCTCGATCCGCACCCAGCGGTCCTTGACCTCGGGCGCCCACGGCGTGACGCCGAGACCCGCCACGCGCTCGATCTCGCTGTCGCGCTCGAGCTGACGGGCCCTGCCCTTGAGCACCACGCTGAACGCCGACTCGTCGTCGTACCCGTCGACCTCGAACGCGACGTTCGCGTGGATGGTGAGCTCGAGCAGCTTCGTGCCGGGCTGCGTGCGGAACACGATCGCGCGCCCGTCGGGGCCCTCGTCGACCTTGTGGTTCACGGGGAAGATGTCGACCTCGCCGGCCGCCGCGGCCGCGATCCGGCCGTACGGGGCGGCCTCGACCCGGCTCCAGCACTCCTCCTCGGTGAGTGCGCGCGTGGGCGGGCGGTCGTCGTCCTGGCCGTTCATGGGGTCCTCCTCGCTCGGGACGGTTCGGTGGTCGACAGCTCGCGCGACTCGACCGGCACGCGCTCGGACTGGTCGGGCACGCGCACGTCCCACCCGAGCTCGCGCTTGATCCTCGCACGCAGGGCGTCCGCGGCGTGCGGCTCGCCGTGCGTCACGTAGGTCATCGCCGGGGCCGCCGGGGCGGCGCGCAGCCACTGCAGGATCTCGTCGGCGTCGGGGTGCGCCGACATGCTGTCGAGCTGCACCACCTCGGCGCGGATCGGCACGTCCTCGCCGAAGATGCGCAGGCTGCGTTCGCCCGCGACGAGCGCGGCACCGCGCGTGCCGCCGGCCTGGAACCCGGTGAGCACGATGGCGTTGCGCGGGTCGGGGCCGTACTCCCGCAGGTGGTGCAGGATCCGTCCGCCGGTGAGCATGCCGCTCGCGGAGACGATGACCATGGGCCCGCCGCGGAGGTTCAGCAGCTTGGAGTCGTCGACGGTGGTGATCCGCGTGGCGAGCCGGTACATCCGCTCGAGTTCATCGCGGTCGAGCCGGTGCTCCTCGGGGTAGCGCTCGTAGATGCCGGCCACGTCGACCGCCATCGGGCTGTTGAGGTAGATCGGCACGTCGGGCAGCTGGCCGCGGTCGCGCAGCCGCGACAGGTGCAGCAGCACGGTCTCCGTGCGGCCGACGGCGAACGCCGGGATGAGCACCACGCCGCCCTTGCGGGTGACCCGGCGGATGACCTCGCCGAGCCGTTCGGCGGGATCCTCGGCCGAGTGCAGCCGGTCGCCGTACGTCGACTCCGTCACGAGGACGTCGCACGCCTCGAGCGGCGCGGGCGCCCGCATGAGCGGATCGGATGCGCGACCGAGGTCGCCCGTGAAGTGCAACTGCGCGTCATCCACCCGCACCCGCACCTGCGCCGCGCCGAGGATATGGCCCGCGTGCACGAGCCGCACGTCGACGCCTTCAGCGACCTCGCGGTGCTCGTCGAACCCGATCTCGTGGAAGTGCGGAAGGGTCGCGCGCACGTCGTCGGAGGTGTAGACGGGTCGCGGGTCGGCGTGCCGCGACCAGTGGCGGGATATCGCGTGCCGGGCCTCCTCCTCCATGAGGTAGGCGCTGTCGGCCAGCATGACCCGGCACAGCTCGATGGTGCCCGGCGACGCCCAGATCCGGCCCGCGAACCCGTCGCGCACGAGCGCGGGCAGGTAGCCGGAGTGGTCGAGGTGCGCATGCGAGAGCACGACCGCGTCGATGCTCTCGGGCGCGACGGGGAAGGGCCTGCGGTTTCGCTCGCGGAGCACCTTGTAGCCCTGGAACAGGCCGCAGTCCACGAGCACCCGCACCCCGCCGGACTCGACGAGGTACCGCGACCCGGTGACCGTGTCGGCGGCGCCGAGGAAGCGGAGGCTCGTCTGGCTCATCGGGTCACTCGAGACTCACTCGACGTCGCTGACGACGATGACCGGTCCGGCGGCCGTCAGCAGCAGGTCGTGACTGACGGAGCCCAGCAGGAACCTCGCCATGCCGCCGGTCGCGTGGCTGCCCACGACGACGACGCTCGCCCGCTCGGTGAGGTCGGCGAGCACGGGCGCGGGGCCGCCGCGTTCGAGGCGTCCGGTCGGCTCGGCGCCGAGCGACCTGGCGTACTCGAGCGCGTCGTCGAGCACGTCGCGCCGCATCTCCTCCATCATCTCCACGTCGCCGAGGTACTCGACGTAGGCGGAGTTCCAGCTCGTCGGCACGACCCATGCGTGGACGAGTTCGAGGGCCTGGCCCGAGCCGGCGGCCTCCTCAGCGCCGACGCGGATCGCGGCCATCGATTCGGCCGACCCGTCGACGCCGACGACGACGGTCGAGCGCGGGCTCGCGTCCCAGTCGTACGGGATCACGGCCACGCAGCCCTGCCCGCGGCGTCCCGCGAGGCGGGCGCCAACCGTCCACGCGGTCTCACGTCCGTGGGCGGAGGTTCCGACGACGACGAGCGCGTCGTGGTCCAGGTAGGCGCCGAGCTCCTTCTCGGGACGGCCGTGGACCGTGTGCGTCGTGACCGTGCGGCCGGGGTGCTCGGCTCGGACCTGCTCGGCCCGGTCCATGAGGCCCACGCGGGCTGCGGAGAGGTCGCCGGTCGCGCGCAGGTACTCGCTGGATTCGTCGCTGCCGGGGATCACCTGCACGAGCGCGACGGTCGCGTCGCCGCCGCGTGCGAGCGCCCAGCGCAGTGCCGCCTCAGCGTGCGGCGAGCCGTCCCAGCCGACCACGATCTGCGAGAACACCACGACCACCCCTTCGCCGGCCGCTCCGGTGCGGTCCGTGCTGCCAGCCTCCCGGAGGGGCGCGCGCCGAGGTGGGCCGAAGGTCACTCGGACGAGCGGATGGCGCGGCGCCGGGGAACGGAGCATCCCGTGTCCGCGGTGCGTGCGACGATCCGCAGGACGGGCGATCGGTGGGAGGGCGGGATGCGGGGCGAGGCGACCGTGTTGCACGCGGATCTCGACGCGTTCTACGCCTCGGTCGAGCAGCGTGACGCGCCCGAGCTGCGCGGCCGGCCCGTCATCGTCGGCGGCGGTGTCGTGCTGGCGGCGAGTTACGAGGCGAAGGCCCGCGGGGTGCGCACCGCGATGGGCGGACGGCAGGCGCGCGACCTGTGCCCGGATGCCGTGGTCGTCCCGCCACGGATGGACGCGTATTCGGCGGCCAGTCGAGCCGTGTTCGCGATCTTCCGCGATACGACGCCGCTCGTGGAGGGGCTCTCCATCGACGAGGCGTTCCTGGAAGTCGGGGGTCTCCGACGCATCGCGGGCACGCCCGAGCAGATCGCGGTGCGATTGCGTGCGCGGGTTCGCGCCGAGGTCGGGTTGGCCATCTCGGTCGGGATCGCGCGGACCAAGTTCCTCGCCAAGGTCGCGAGCGCGGTCAGCAAGCCCGACGGGCTGCTCGTGGTCGAGCCCGAGCGTGAGGAGGCGTTCCTGCTCCCGCTGCCGGTGGAACGGCTGTGGGGTGTCGGTGCCGTGACCGCCGAGAAGCTGCATCGGCTCGGCATTCGCACGGTCGGGCAACTGGCCGAGCTCGAAGTCGCGTCCGCGGAGCGGCTGCTGGGCAAGGCGGCCGGCGCGCATCTGCACGCGCTGGCGCGGTTACGGGACCCGCGCCCGGTCGACACCACGCGCCGCCGCGGCTCGATCGGCTCTCAGCGCGCGCTCGGCAGCCGCCCGCGCTCGCCCGACGAACTGGATGTCATCCTCACCCAGATCGTCGATCGACTCGCCCGCCGCCTCCGCGATGGCGACCGGGTGTGCCGGACGGTCGTGCTGCGCCTTCGCTACGGCGACTTCGCGAAGGCCACCCGATCGCGCACCCTCCGCTCCGCAACCGACCGCACCGCGGTGCTGCTCGCCGTCGCTCAGGGCCTGCTCGCCGCCGCGCAGCCCGAGATCGCCGAGCGCGGCATCACCCTGATCGGCGTCTCGTTCTCGCAGCTGGCGCGCGCCGACACCCTCCAGCCGGAGCTGCCGATCGACTGGGACGACGGGGTGCGCCTCGACACGGTGCTCGACGCGGTACGCGATCGCTTCGGCGCGGCGTCCGTCGCGCGAGCTGCGCAACTGGGTCGCGATCCGGGCTGGTCGACGCCGCTGCTGCCGGAACACGAGTGAACTCGATGAATCCGTCCGCGGGCGTGCCAGCGCAAGAGGATGATGGATCCATGCCCGCTGTCCACCGTCCCGGTCTTCGGGTCGACTCGGGACTCACGATCCCCGAGTCCGAGCTGTCGTGGCGGTTCTCGCGGTCATCCGGTCCCGGCGGGCAAGGTGTGAACACGGCCGACTCCCGAGCGGAGCTCGTGTGGGATGTCGCAGGCTCGGCGGTCCTCGATCCGCTCCAGCGGGAGCGACTCCTCGAGCGTCTGAGCAGTCGCGTCGTCGACGGAGTTCTGACGATCACCGCATCGGAGCACCGCTCGCAATTGCGCAACAGGGATGCGGCGCGCGCTCGGCTGGTCGCCGTCGTGGCCGACGCGCTGCGGCCGCCGTCACCGTCGCGACGGCCGACGAGACCGAGTCGCGGTGCCAGGGAACGGCGCTTGGAAGCGAAGAAGCGGCGCACCGACGTCAAGCGACTGCGTCGCCCACCCGGCGACTGACCCCCGAGGTGGCACTCCCGGACGACCGCCGGTCGTCACGCGCGTCGCTCCGTGTTCGACGCGAAGCGCCGTCGTCTCAGGTCGGGGAGGAATCGCGCGAGACCCTATTGATTTCCGGGACCGGGGGAAAGGTAGACGCCGGACACCTTTCTCCCGGTTCTGGAGAGGGAAGCGTTTTTCGACGGCAGCAGGCAACACGCTCACGGGAGGTGCCCGGAACGCCGCTCAGAGCTCCCGGATGTAGCAGAGCATCCGGTAGTCGGCCCCGGGCTCGATGTTGAAGAAGCCGTGACGTTCGTAGAACCGCCGCGTGTCGGTGTCGATCTCGTCCACGTTGATGTGCACCTCAGCCGCGCCCCGCGCACGGACCTCGTCGATCGCGTGGACGAGCAGCGAAGTGCCGATCCCCCGGTCGCGCAGGGTCGGGACGACGTAGAGCTCCTCGAGTTGGGCGAGCAGTCCGTCGTAGTACGGGGTCGGTCGAAGCGTGAGGTAGGCGAACCCGGTCGGCTCGCCCAGCT
>DASTQT010000407.1:0-5096 GCA_035761605.1 Agromyces sp.
CGGGGCGACCGCGCGGCCGAGGAGGCCGACGAGCCCGTAGCCGACGAGCGCCACGGCGCCCGAGACGAGCGCGAGGCCCCAGACGCGGGCAGCGTCGAGGGACTGCTGGGCGGCGATCATGGCCGGGCCGACGCCGAGTTCGACCTTGCCGAAGAACTCCCCGAGCACGGCGCCGAGGAAGGCCGCCGGCACCGCGATCTGCAGCGCGGTGAGGATGTGCGGCAGGGCCGCGATGAGCCGGACCCTGACGAGCTGGCTGAGCCGTGATCCTCCGTACACCGTGACGACGTCGAGGCTCGCTGCGTCGGCCGACTTCAGGCCGAGCAGTGCCCCGACCACCGTGGTGAAGAACACGCTGATCGCGGCGAGGAACACGGCCGTGCCCGAGGGTTCGCCCGGTGACGGGGGGCCGATGATGATGAGTGCGAGCGGCCCGATCGCGACGATCGGGACGCAGTAGGTGATGATCGCCAGTTGCATCACCGCGCCCTCGAGCCGTGGCACGACGAGCACGAGCGCGGCGAGCGCCAGCGCGATCCCGTTTCCCCACAGGTAGCCCTGCGCGGCTTCGACGAGCGTGACCGAGAAGTTGCGCACGTAGAACTCGAGGCCGCTCTCGGCGACGCCCGCGATCACCTCCGGCGGCGTGGGCACGGCGCGCGCCGAGCCTGCGCCCGAGTTCGAGAACACCGTGAGCGCGGCGATCCACCACGTCGCGATCAGCACCGCGCCGCCGATGAGCCCGGTCGCCCAGGGCGGGAGTCGGACGGCCGTCATGCGGGCTCCGCCGTTGCCGCGTCGACCGCTGCGCCGCCCTCGCCGAAGAGCAGGTCGGACGCGTGGTCGACGTACGCGTGGAACTCGGGAGTGCGCTGCATCTCCGGCAGGCGCGGCCGGGGCAGGTCGATCTCGATGACCTCCTTCACCCGACCGGGTCGCGGGCTCATGACCGCGACCTGGTCGGAGAGGAAGATCGCCTCGGCGATGCCGTGCGTGACCATCAGGGTCGTCGCGGGCTTCTCGGTCCAGATGCGCAGCAGCTCGAGGTTGAGCCGTTGTCGCGTCATGTCGTCGAGGGCGCCGAACGGCTCGTCGAGCAGCAGCACCGAGGGCCTGAGGATGAGCGAACGGGCGATCGAGACGCGCTGGCGCATGCCGCCCGACAGCTGGCCGGGCTTGGCCTTCTCGAAGCCGGTGAGGCCCACGAGCTCGATCATCTCCCGCACGGCGTCGTGGTCGACGGGCAGTCCGGCGACCTCGTACGGGAGGCGGATGTTCGCGAGGACACTGCGCCACGGCAGGAGCGCCGAGTCCTGGAACGCGATGCCGAGCTCGTGGGCCGCCCGGAGCTCCTTCGGGCTCTTGCCGTCGACGCGGATGCTCCCGCTCGTCGGCTGCTCGAGTCCCGCGAGGATGCGCAGGATCGTCGACTTCCCGCAGCCCGAGGGTCCGAGCAGCGACAGGAAGCTGCCCCGATCGGTGTGCAGGTCGGCGCCCTCGAGGGCGACGACGCTGCGCCGGCCCATCGAGAACACTTTGCCGAGCCCGCTCACCTGCAGGCCGGTCCCCGCCTCGACCGGTTCGCGGACCCCGACGGTCTGCTCGTACGTCATGCTCGATCCGTTCCCTCGTGCGGTGCGGCTGCCCGGTGCGGCCTGCGGTGTGCGGCGGCCCGCCCGTTCAGCCGGCGTAGTCGACGAGCTCGGGGTGCTCCTCGTAGACCTCGGCCAGCAGGGTCAGGTCGAAGAGGTCCTCGGCCGTCACCTCGATGCCCGCGCCCGCGAGGCTCGCGATGGTCTCGGCCTGCAGTTCGTCGGAGATCGTGAAGAGGCCGTTCTCCACGGTCTCGTCGGAGACCACGAGCAGCTCGGCCTGCTTGATCGCGCCGGCCTTCGAGTTCTCGGCGTTCAGGTCGAGGTCCTTGCCGTAGACCTCGACGGCCAGGCGCGAGCCCTCCTCGGGGTCGTTCACCGCGTCGGTCCAGCCGAGGATCTCGGCGTAGAGGAACGCCTTGAGCATCTCGCGGTCCTCGGCGATGGCCTCGTCGGTGACGGTCACGGTCTCGGCGACGAACGGCAGGCCGTTGTCGGCGAAGGGCAGGTCGACGGTCTCGAGGCCCTGCGACGCGACCGTGATCGACTCGTTGGTCAGGTACGCCACGAAGCCGTCGACCTCGCCGTTGGTGAGCGGCGCGGGGTCGTACTGCACCGGCACGATCGTGAGCTCGGACTCGTCGATGCCGTTCGCGGCGAGCAGCGCGAGGAAGAGGCTCGTGTTGGAGTCCTGGACTCCGATCTTCTTGCCCTTCAGGTCCTCGGGGGTGACGATGTTCCCGCCGTCGGCCAGCGAGAGGATGGTGAACGGGTTCTTCTGGTAGGTGGTGCCGATGATCTTCACCGGCGCCTGCTCGTTGGCGACCGCGGCGCCCACGGAGACCGCGTCGTTGAGTGCGACGTCGACGCTTCCCGAGACGAGCTCGGCCACACCGGTCGACGGCCCGGGGACGAGGTTCACCGACGAGAACCCGGCGTCCTCGTAGTAGCCCTCCGAGTCGGCGAAGAACTCGCCCGCGAACTCCTCGTTCTTGATCCACGAGAGCTGCACGCTGATCTCGCCGAAGTCGGCGTCGCCGCCCTCGCCCTCCGCCGCGGACGTGCCGGTCGAACAGGCGGCGAGCAGCAGCGCGGCGGTCGCGGCGGACGCGGCGGCGGCGGTGCTGCGGAGGCGCCGGGCACCGGCGCGGGAACGGACTGACATCACGGGACTCCACTCGTCTGGAACGGACGCCGACGTCGCGGGAGCGGACCCCGGCGGCAGGACGCGGTCCGCGCGACGCCGCGCTGGGGATGGTGCTTGTCGCCGACGCTAGGAGACGGACGTTTCGCGGAGCGCGCCGTCCGTGTTTCGCCCGCGTGAACGATGCCGCGTCGGCGTCGGCGCGCGCCGCATCACGATCAGCGCACGAACAGCCGTGCGTTCGACTGCTCGACGTCGGCGTAGTGCATCGCCGCCGCGCCGAGTGCGTGATTGAGCCCCGCCAGGCTCTCCTCGACGTGCTGCTGCGTCGCGCGCCAGTCGGCGACCGCGGCCTGGAAGGCCGTCGACGCCTGCCCCGACCACGAGCCCTGCAGGCCCGTGAGCTGCGCGAGCAGCGAGGCGACCTCGGACCGGATGCGCTCGATCGTGCCGTGCGCGCTCTGCGTCGCCATCTGCACCTGCTCGCTGTCGACCTGGTATCGCGTCATCGTGCTTCCCTTCGCTCGGTGTACGCCGTCACGCTACGGACGCGGGCGACGCGTACGAACGGCGGTGGCGACATCCGTCGTCGGCGGAGCCGCACGGGCGACTGGGGAGGACGGGTCGGGACGGCTCAGGACGAGATGACGGGCTGCGGCGCCGCCGACGAGCTCGCGAGGGGGAGCGCCACGCGGAAGGTCGCACCGCCGCCCGGCGTCTCGACGACGTCGACGTGCCCGTTGTGGGCGGAGACGATGGACGAGACGATCGCGAGACCGAGGCCCGACCCGCCCGTCTCGCGGGTGCGGGACGAGTCGGCGCGCCAGAAGCGCTGGAAGATCTTCTCGCGGATCTGGGCCGGCACGCCCTCGCCGTGATCGACGATCTCGAGCATCGCGCGCTCGGCCGAGTCGTCGATCGAGATGCGGATCTCGATCGGGCTGTCGTCGGGCGTGAAGCGCATGGCGTTGCCCATGAGGTTCGTGATCACCTGGCGGATCTTGTTCTCCTCGGCGAGCACGACCGCGCGCCGGACCGGCACCGTCGGCAGTTCGGTGGGCAGGGGTCCGGTCGTCGAGACGTCGGTCGCCCCGAGGTCGGCGCCGCCCGACCGACGGCCTGCCGACGTCGTCGCGGCCCGGGCCTCGGCGCGCGCAGCACGCGAACCCCCTCCCGCACCGCGGGCGCCGCCCCGTCGCGACCGGCCCGGCGTCGCGGCGGTGCCGGCCACCGCCGGCGTGCGCCGGCCGCGCAGACGCGCGAGCGTCGCGCCCGCGAGTGCGATCGGCCCGGCGCTGGCGCGCGCGGGTGCGGCATCGAGGTCGACCTCGACGTCGACGGGCACCACGTCGACCGAGTCGGTCCGGAGGTCCTCGGGGGCGATCACGGTGACGGTGCGCCCTGGGTTGGCGGCCATGGCGTCGAGCGCGGCATCGCGCGCGAGCGGCACCAGGTCGACCTCGGCGAGGTCGAGCGGCTTGGCCTCATCGAGCCGCGCGAGGGCGAGCAGGTCCTCGACGAGGCCGCCCATGCGGATGGCCTCCTTCTCGATCCGGTCCATCGCCTGCGCGACGTCCTCGGGCGACTGCAGCGCGCCCATCCGGTACAGTTCGGCGTAGCCGCGCACCGAGACCAGCGGCGTGCGGAGTTCGTGCGAGGCATCCCCGACGAACCGTCGCATCTGGTCGATGGTGCGGGCCCGGTCGCGGAACGCGCGGTCGATGCGGTTGAGCATCGTGTTGAGCGAGCGGTTGAGCCGTCCGACCTCGGTGTTGGGGGTGGCGCCGCCGAGTCGCTGGCTGAAGTCGCCGTCGGCGATCGCGGCCGCGGTGTGTTCGACCTCGCGCAGCGGCGTGAAGGTCGACGTGACGAGCATCCGCGTCAGCAGCGCGCCGACGAGCACGACGCCGAGGCCGAAACCGAGGAAGATCGTCAGGTACGCCGCGAGCAGCCGCTCGGTGTCCTGCGAGGAGATCGCGAGGATGATCGGCGCCAGGCCGCCACGCCCGTCCGCGTCCATGAGCGCGTAGACGCCGCGGAAGGTCGGCTCCCCGTGGGCGTCGGAGAGCGAGAACACGAGGTAGCCGCCGGAGGAGTTCTGCGAGACGACGTCGGCCTGGGTGAGGCGCTCGGGCAGCGTGGGATAGCTCGCCTTGTCCCGGTTCGACCAGTTGTGCCCCTTGAACTCGCCGGTGGCCGGGTCGTAGACCGCCACGAACACGTCGTCGGACGAGCTGAAGTCGAGCCCGCTGAGGTTGGCGTCCTCGTCGGGTTCGTCGCCGTCCTGCGTGAAGTACTTGTAGAGGTCGCCCGACGCGATCGCGCTGAGCTTCGATTCGAGCTGGCTCTCGACGTAGCTG
>DASTQT010000408.1:0-5293 GCA_035761605.1 Agromyces sp.
TCGACGAGCACGGTACCCAGGTCCTCGGGCTTGGACGCCGAGTACGCGGCGCCCTTGGTGGCCGCGGCGATCTGCTGCATCGCCCCGAGGTCGGTGTCGGGTCCGAAGCCGATCATGATGACGGCGACCGGCTTCGCGGGATCGTCGATCTTCTTCAGCTCGGCGAGCAGCTGGTCGAGGTTCAGGCCGTTCTGGTCCTCGTTCTTGCCGTCGGTGATCACGAGCACCGAGTTGACCTTGTCGGGGTCGTAGTTCTCGCGAACCCGCTTGACCGCGTCGAGCGTCGTGTCGTAGAGCCCCGTCGCACCACCGAGTCGGGCGGGCAGCGACCCGATGATCTGCTGGATGGCCTGGTTGTGCCCCGCGTCGGCGAGCGGCGCGATGGGCGCGAGGTCCTCGTAGTCGAGGTTGCCGTTGCGCGCGGTCGAGAAGACCCAGACGCCGAGCTCGACCTCGCCGGAGAACTTCGACATCGCGCCGACCGCCGCCTGCTGGAAGATGTCGATGCGGCGGAGTCCGTTCTCGGCGGGCTCCTCCATGGATCCGGAGACGTCGATGACGGCGAGCATGCGGGACCGGAGCGTCAGCACCGCCCACGAGCGGAGGATCTCGATCTGCGCAGCGTGGTCGAGTTCGGTCTGCGCGCGCGGGGCGTTCCCGGCCACGCCGGGAGCGTCGAGTTCGCCGCTGCCGTCGGGCGCACGGAAGCCCGCCTCGGCGAAGTGCTCGGTCGCCTTCAGCAGTGCGGCCTCGAACGCGTCGATGCCCTCGCCGACGCCGTCGCCGAGGCGCACGAACGGGTAGTCGAGCGCGACGGTGCCCTCGGACGGGTAGGCGGCGACGAGGGGCTCGGCGGCGGTGTCGCGGTTGTGCTCGACGACGCGCGATTCGCTCGTGAGCACGACGGTCGGCTGCGCCGCTGAGGAGAGCGTGGCCATCGCGGCATCCGCCGTTGCGGGGATGGACTTGCCGAGCGCGATCATCGCGCCGGCGAACTGCCGCGGATCCTCGGGCGACGACTGCCCGCGCAGCGCGAACAGGCTCGCGAGGCTCGCGGCGGACGCTTCGGGGTCGGGCAGCAGCGCCGGGAGCTGGCCGGCGAGCACGCGTGCCCAGCTGACGGGCTCCTTCGCGAGTTCCTGAGCGTCGCCCGCGGGCGCGGCGAACACGACCGGCGAGGTCGCGACCGACCCGCCGACGGTGAGCTCGGGCTCGCCGAGGCCGAGCGAGGTCGCGGTCGTGTTCGTGCGCTCGATCCACACGGACGAGTCGGGGATCCACGCATCGGCCTCGAGCGTGCCCGCGGCGAGCGCCGCGGCCGTGTCGGCCGAGTCCTGCGCGCGAACGTCGAGCTCGACGCACTGCTTGGGGTTCGCGGCGAAGTCGTCGGCGAGCTCGATCACCGCGTTCGCGATCGACGGATCGGCGACGACGACGATCGGCTCGACGGTCTCGCAGGCCGCCTCGTCGGCGGAGGCGAAGATCGGGTTGAGGTGCCCGCCGACCCAGAGGTACACGCCGGAGGCGACCAGGCCGACCACGGCGACGCCCGCGACGATGGACAGGATGAACCTGCGGCTCGGCGTCTTCGCCTGAGCCGCGACGCTGTGACGTCCCACGGACACTCCAAGGCGGCCGGCAGCGCCGTGGCCTGGCGTGCCGATCCCAATCTGAACGGGCTCCCCCGTTCAGGGGGAAGGGTGTTGACAGTGTACGCAGAAGATGAGCGATCGGCGAACTCCGCCTCCACAGGTGCGCCGGACGCTTTCCGGCCGGTCGCGACGGGGATAGTGTCGGCTCATGGACCCCCTCCGGGTGCCCGGCGCAGCCGCCTCCTCGGGTCGCCGGTGTCTCGATCGGACGCGGCGGTGAGCCGCTTCGCGAACCGGCGCGAGGCAGGCCGACGACTCGCCGAGGTGCTCGGCGACCGCGCGCCGGAGAATCCCGTGGTGCTCGGGCTGCCCCGCGGCGGCGTCCCCGTCGCCGCCGAGGTCGCCCATGCGCTGGGCGCCCCGCTCGACGTGCTCGTCGTGCGGAAGCTCGGCCTGCCGCGCCAGCCCGAGGTCGCCATGGGCGCGATCGGCGAGGAGGGCGCGGAGGTCGTGAACGAGGACGTCGTCGGGCTCGGCCGTGTCTCGACGTCGGAGTTCGCCGCGGTCGAGCACCGCGAGCGCGCGGAGCTCGAGGCGCGCGTCCGGCGTTTCCGAGGCGGGCGCCCGCCGCTGCCGCTCGTCGGCCGCACCGTGCTCATCGTGGACGACGGCGTCGCCACGGGCGCGACCGCGCGCGTCGCGTGCCGCGTGGCGCGGGCCAGGGGCGCCGCCCGCATCGTCCTGGCGGTGCCCGTCGGCGCCGCGGACGCGCTCGCGACGATCCCCGAGGCCGACGAGGTCGTCGCGGTGAGCGCACCGCGGAACTTCATGGCGGTCGGCATGCACTATGTCGACTTCCGCCAGACCGACGACGCCGAGGTGACTCGCATCCTCGACGAGGCGCACCGCGGCGCCTAAGCACAGGCGATGCGCGGGTGCAACCCCGTTCCGGCGGGCGTGCGACTGCGGTTGAGTGTCACGTGATCGCGCTCCCATCCCCCGAGGCGCGCGGAAAGGGCGGTGGCACCGTGGACATGAGCACCATCATCTGGATCATCGTCGGCGTGATCGCGCTGGTGGCGCTGGTCGCCGTCATCGCGTGGGTCGCGACGTCCGGTCGTCGCCGCGAGGCGCAGCTCGAGTCCCGCCGTCGGGACGCAGAGGAGCTCCGCGAGAAGGCCGCGGAGACCGATGCGGCGGCGCGCGAGCGCGAGGTGAAGGCGATGCAGGCGGATGCCGCGGCCCGTCAGGCCCAGGCCGACGCGGCTGCGGCCCAGCTCGAGGCCGAACGCCTCGCCGGTGCGAGCCAGGAGCACCAGACCGACGCAGAGCGCCTCCGTGCCGAGCAGGCCGAGCAGGCGCGCCGCGCCGCGGCCGTCGACCCCGACGCGAACGCGCCGGGCGAGGCCCGTGACGACGTGCGGACGGACGTCCAGCCGGATGTCGACGAACGCCGTGGCGTGGCGCAGCCCACGACCGTGGAGCAGCACGGGAGCCCGGTCGCCCACCCGGCGACGGATGAGCACGGACGCCCGCTCACGCACCCGGCGCCCGGTGACGAGCACGCCGGCGCAGCGGGTCGCGGCCCGGTGGACGAGCACGGCAACCCCGTCGACACCCAGCACGGCGACGCGCCGCGTCACTCTCGCGGCTGAGGCGGGTCCTCCTCGGGGTCACCCGGATTCTCCTCGCCCGGGTCGAGCGCGGCGAGCTCGTCGTCGAGCTCGTCCGCGACGGTCCACGCCGTCGTGATCACCTCGCCCGCCCCGATCGTGAACTCGATCAGGTCGGCGAGCAGTTCGCGCAGGCTCGCCGACCGCAGGAGCGCGAGCTGGTCGAGCGGTGTGAGCGGGGCGATGCCGGCCAGCTGCCAGGCGGAAGCGACCGGGTCGTCGCTGAGTTCGACCTCGGCGTCCCACGGCAGGTCGACGAACTCGCGTGCGCGCGCGATGGTGCGGCGCACGACGAGCTCGGCCTGCTCGCGCAGCGGCCTGAGCGCCTCGTCCCACTCGAGCTCGGGCAGATCGCGGACGACCGCCGCGGGGTGCGGTTCGTCGGCGAGCCATTCGACGACCTCGATCCGGCGGCCGCCGATCGCGACGAGCGCGATGTCGCCGTCGGTCGTTCCGAGCTCGGTGACCCGGGCGACCGTGCCGACCCCGAATCGGCGTTGCGGTTCGGCCCCGGCGGCCTCCCGGCCGCTCTCGATGAGCACGACGCCGAACTCGGCCGGCTGCTCGGCGAGCACGCGCGCCATCATCACCAGGTACCGCTCCTCGAAGACGCGCAGCGCGAGCGGCATGTGCGGGAACAGCACGCTGCCGAGGGGGAACATCGCGAACGAGTCCATGCCGCGAGTGAAGCACCGCACGGCTGGGAACGGGACGCGAATCCGCTGTGCTATTTCAGCAGCCGGGAGCGCACGCGGTCGGCGAGCGGCTTGCCGCCCGTCTGACACGTCGGGCAGTACTGGAAGGTCGAGTCGTGGAACTCGACCTGGCGGATCGTATCGCCGCACACCGGACACGCCTCGCCCGTGCGGCCGTGCACTCGCAACCGTCGCCGCTTGGCATCCTTCAGCTCGGCGGCTGGCTTGCCGGATGCCTCGTCGAGCGCTTCGCGGAGCGTGTCGCGCATCGCGGCGTAGAGCCGCGCCACCTCGTCGGCGTCGAGCGTGGCGGCGAGCTTGTACGGCGACATCTTCGCCGCGTGCAGGATCTCGTCGGAGTACGCATTGCCGATGCCGGCGAGCACGGTTTGATCGCGCAGCAGGCCCTTCAGCTGGGTGCGGCGCCCGGCGAGGATGCCCGCGAACTGCTGCTCGGTGAACGCGTCGGTCATCGGGTCGGGCCCGAGCCGCGCGATGCCCGGTACCTCGGCAGGGTCGCGCACGACGTACACGGCCAGCGACTTCTTGGTGCCCGCCTCGGTGAGGTCGAAGCCCGCACCGTCGTCGAGTCGCACGCGCAGCGCGATCGGCGACTTGCCCGGGCGCAGCACGGTGGCCGGCAGCTCGTCGTACCAGCGCAGCCAGCCCGCGCGCGCGAGGTGGAACGCCAGGTGCACCGGCGGGTCTGCGGGAGGCGCGATGCCTACGGCATCCGCCCCGCCGATCTCGAGGTCGAGGAACTTGCCGTACCGCCGGACCGCGGTGATCGGCCGCCCCTCGATCGCGTGCAGTGGCGGATCGAAGGTCTTCAGCGCCGCGATCGCGGCCACGCGTGCCGAGGTGACGGCGTGCCCGACCGCGCGCTCGCGCAGGAACCCGGCGAGCGCCTCGACCTCGGGCATCTCGGGCACGCGCTCATCGTGCCATCCGCCGCCGACATCCGCACCCGGACGGGTCAGCTCCCCCCGCCCCCGGCGGATGCGGCATCCATCGCTTCGCCCTCGATCGCGCGCAGCGCCTCGACGAGCTCGGGCCGGATCTGCAGGCCCTGCACGGAGTTCGCGGCCATCATCAGGCGGTTCAGCCAGCGACGGTCGAGGCGACGGTCCTCGTCGAGGTCGTACCGGATGACGATCGGCATCGACGGGTTGACGAGCACCTCGTCGTGGCCGCCGTCCGGCGTGGTCCAGCCGACGAGGATCGGCTCGTGCACGCGCAGCTTGGCGATGATCACCGCCTGCACGTGGGCGAGCACATCGTCGGGCAGGTCGATGTGCACGATGCGGCCGAGGTCGAGTGTTCCCAAGCTGCG
>DASTQT010000409.1:0-3975 GCA_035761605.1 Agromyces sp.
ACCCGCGCAGGTCTCGATACGCGACCTCCTCCGTCGGTCGCTACTCGACCACCGAGGCCTACGCGGCCTCTTCGTCGGTCGCCACTCGACCACCGACTCGGCTACGCGGGCTGCGGCGCCGGTACCGGCTCCTTCGCCACGAGCGTGAGCACGTCGTACGTCGCCACGATCTCGTCCTTCTGGTTCTTCAGCACCGCGTCCCAGCGCACCTCGCCGTACTCGTCGGTCTCGCGCGGCGAGATCTCCTTCGCGGTGAGCTCGACGCGGATCGAGTCGCCGGGCGACACGGGCGTGATGAAGCGGAGGTTCTCGAGGCCGTAGTTCGCGAGCACCGGGCCGGGCGCGGCATCCACGAACAGGCCCGCGGCCCACGACACGAGCAGGTACCCGTGCGCGACGCGGCCGGGGAAGAACGGGTTCGCCGCCGCGGCCTCCTCGTCCATGTGCGCGTAGAACGTGTCGCCGGTGAAGTTCGCGAACGTCTCGATGTCCTCGAGCGTCACGGTTCGCGGCGGCGACACGACCTGGTCGCCGATGCGCAGCTCCGCGAGCGACTTCCGGAACGGGTGCCGCTCGCCCGCCGCCTCGTAGGGGCGCGCCTCGGCGCCCGAGTGCCACACGCCGGTGAGCGCGGTGAGCATCGCGGGCGAGCCCTGCACCGCCGTGCGCTGCATGTGGTGCTTCACGGCGCGCATGCCTCCGAGCTCCTCGCCGCCGCCCGCACGTCCGGGTCCGCCGTGCACCAGGTGCGGCACGGGCGAGCCGTGGCCGGTCGACGAGCGGGCGTCGTCGCGGTCGAGGAACAGCAGCCGGCCGTTCATCGACGCGATGCCGGTCGCCAGCGCGATCGCGACCTCCGGGTCGTGGGTCGCGACGCTCGTGACGAGCGAACCGCCGCCGCGGCCGACGAGATCGATGGCCTGGTCGAGCGAGTCGTAGGCGATGACGGATGCCACGGGGCCGAAGGCCTCGACCTCGTGCACGGCCGGCGCGGTGGCATCCGCGAACTTCAGCAGCATGGGCTGCACGAACGCGCCCTCGGCACCGACGCCCTCGGGCGCCTCGGTCGAGCCGATGACGAGCTCGCCGCCCGCGTCCAGGAGCTTCCGCACCTGTCGCAGCACCTCGTCGCGCTGCCCGGTCGAGGCGAGCGGGCCCATCGTCGTGCCCTCGGTGCGCGGGTCGCCCACGACGACGCGCTCGTCGAGCCTGGCGCGCACCGCGTCGACGACCGCATCGACGGATGCCGCGGGCACGATCGCGCGGCGGATCGCGGTGCACTTCTGCCCCGCCTTCGAGGTCATCTCGACGACGAGCTGCTTGACGTAGGCGTCGAACTCGGGGGTCTCCGGCGTGGCATCCGTGCCCAGCACCGACGCGTTGATCGAGTCGGTCTCGCTCGAGAACCGCACGCCGCCGGTCTGCACCGAGTCGTGCGCGCGCAGCCGCTCGGCCGTGGACGCCGAACCGGTGAAGGCGACGAGGTCGCCGAGCCGCAGGTGGTCGAACAGGTCGGGCACGCTGCCGGAGACGAGCTGCAGGGAGCCGGCGGGCAGCAGCCCCGACTCGGCGAGGACGCGCACGAACGCCTCGGCGAGGTAGCCGGTGGGCGTCGCGGGCTTCACGACGGTCGGCACGCCCGCGAGGAACGCCGGCGCGAACTTCTCGAGCGAACCCCAGACCGGGAAGTTGAACGCGTTGATCTGCACGGCCACCCCGGGCAGGCGCGTGTACACGTGCCGGCCGATGAACGAGCCGTCCTTGGAGAGCGGCTCCACGGGTCCGTCGACGAGCACCTTCGCGTTGGGCAGCTCGCGGCGGCCCTTCGACGAGTAGGTGAAGAGCACGCCGATGCCGCCGTCGATGTCGACCCACGAGTCGCGCTGCGTCGCGCCCGTGCGGGCCGAGATCTCGTACAGCTCGGCCTTGCGCTCGGTGAGCGCGAGCGCCATCTGCTTCAGCAGCACCGCGCGCTGGTGGAAGGTGAGCTCGCCGAGGCTCTTCTGGCCGACCGTGCGCGCGTGCTCGAGCACGGCGCCCAGGTCGAGTCCCTCCGTCGAGACCCGCGCGACGACCTCGCCGGTCGACGCATCGCGCACCTCGGTCGCGGACGCCGCGGCGTCGTCGCCGGGGGTCCACCATGCGTCCCGCACGTAGCTGGGCAGGATGTCCGTCATCGTGTTCTTCTCCCTTGCACTTGAAGTCTGGTCACGCCGCGGCGCTGCGCCACGTGCGCGCCCTCAGCGCCGCTCCGGCTGGCGCAGACGCCGCCGAAGTGGCGCGGGCGCGCCGCCGGGCGCGCATCACTGCGCGTCCCACAGGTAGAACCCCTCGCCGGTCTTGCGACCGAGCCGGCCCTCCTCCACCATGCGGCGGAGCAGGGCGGGCGGGGCGAATCGGTCGCCGAGCTCGCCCGCGAGGTACTCGGCGATGCCGAGCCGCACGTCGAGTCCGACGAGGTCGGTGAGCTTCAGCGGGCCCACCGGGTGCTTGTACCCGAGCGTCATGGCCGCGTCGATGTCCTCGGCGGATGCCACGCCCTCCTCGAGCATGCGGATGGCCTCGAGTCCGAGCGCCACGCCGAGCCGGCTCGAGGCGAAGCCCGGGGCGTCGTGCACGACGATCGGGGTCTTCGCGATCGCCTGCACCCAGCCGCGCGCCTCCTCGACGAGCGCACCGTCGGTGCCCGTGCCGCGTACGACCTCGACGAGCGCCGACGCGGGCACGGGGTTGAAGAAGTGGAGCCCGAGGAAGCGGGCCGGGCGGTCGAGCCGGTCGGCGAGCGCGTCGATCGAGATCGACGACGTGTTCGTCGCGAGCGCGGCATTCGCCCCCAGCACTGCCTCGACGCGGGTGAGCGCGTCCAGCTTGAGGTCGAGGTCCTCGGGCACGGCCTCGATCACGAGTCCGGCGCCCGCGAACCCGTCGACGTCGGTCGCGACCGCGAGCCGGCCGCCGATCGCGTCGGCGGTCTCGTCGGTGGTGCCGCGGGCGACGGATGCCGCGACCGAGTCGAGCACGCGGGTGCGGGCGGCCTCGGCGGCGTCGTCGTCGCGTTCGACCACCGTCACGTGCGAGCCTGCGACGAGGAACGCGTGCGCGATGCCCGCGCCCATGCGGCCGCCGCCGAGCACGCCGACGCGCTCGGGTGCGGCGGGTCTCGATACGCGTCCGGCTTCGCCGGGCGCTACTCGACCACCGGGTTGCTCGCTCACTTCTTCCGCCTCTCCAGGAACTCGGTCATGCGCCGATGCTTCTCGGGACTCTCGAACAGCACCGCCTGCGACTCGAGGTCGACACGCGGGTGGTCGGCGCGCGGGGCGCGCAGCACGCGCTTGGTCGCGATGGTCGCGTCGCGGTCGTTCTTCGCGATGCGGTCGGCGATCGCGTGCGCCTCGGCGAGCAGGTCGGCCGCCGGGTGCACGCCCGTGATCAGCCCGATCGAGAGCGCCTCGGCGGCGTCGACGATCCTGCCCGTGAGCAGCAGCTCGGCCGCGCGGGCCTCGCCGACGATCTCCTTCAGCCGCCACGTCGCACCGGCGGCCGGGATGATGCCGAGCCCCGTCTCGGGGTTGCCGAAGCGCGCGTCGGGCGTGGCGATGCGGATGTCGGCGGCGAACGCGAGTTCGGCACCGCCGCCGAGCGCCCACCCGTCGACCGCCGCGATGACGGGCATCGGCAGCTCGTTGATGCGCACGAACGCGTTCGCGTTGATGCCCGCGAGGGCGTCCGCGGCGCGCCGCTCGCGCAGTTGCGCGATGTCGGCGCCCGACGCGAACACGCCGCCCGCGCCGGTGAGGATCAGGGTGCGCGGTTCGGCCTCGAGTTCCTCGCACAGCGCGTGCAGTGCGTCGATGGTCGCCTGGTCGATCGCGTTGCGCTTGTCGGGCCGGTTCAGGGTCGCGACGACCCGATCGTCGCGGCGCTCGACGAGCAGCGGCGACGTGGCATCGGGCGACACCGCGACATCCGGCG
>DASTQT010000410.1:0-6355 GCA_035761605.1 Agromyces sp.
TACGGCAAGGCGCTGCGCAACGTGAAGAGCTGCGTCGGCTCGACGTGGTGCCGGTACGGCGTGCAGGACTCCGTCGCGATGGCGATCCAGCTCGAGCTGCGCTACCGCGGGCTCCGCTCGCCGCACAAGCTGAAGTTCGGCGTCTCGGGCTGCGCGCGCGAGTGCGCCGAGGCCCGCGGCAAGGACGTCGGCGTGATCGCGACCGACCAGGGCTGGAACCTCTACGTCGGCGGCAACGGCGGCTTCCAGCCGGCGCACGCGCAGCTGCTCGCGAGCGACCTGGACGACGAGACGCTGCTGCGCTACATCGACCGCTACATCATGTACTACGTCCGCACGGCCGACCGGCTGCAGCGAACCGCGCGCTGGATCGAGGACATCGAGGGCGGGCTCGACCACGTGCGCGACGTCGTCGTCAACGACTCGCTCGGCCTGGCCGACGACCTCGAGGCCGCCATGGCCCGGCACGTCGACACCTACGAGGACGAGTGGGCGGCCACGCTCGCCGACCCCGACCGGCTCCGCCGCTTCCGCTCGTTCGTGAACGCGCCCGAGGCGGCCGACACGCCGCTCGCGCGCATCGAGGAGCGCGGCCAGATGCGCCCGGCCACGCCGGAGGAGATCGCGCGCGGCGAGGCCGTGCTCGTCGCCGGACCCACCATCCCGGTCCGGGGGGTCGACGCGTGACCGGCCGCGTGACGCTCGTCGGCGGCGGACCCGGCCGCGAGGACCTGCTGACCGTCGCCGCGATCCGCGCGCTCGGCACCGCCGACGTCGTGCTCTACGACCGGCTCGCCCCGCACGCGCGGCTCGCCGAGCTCGCGCCCGACGCCGAACTCGTCGACGTCGGCAAGCGGCCCGGCCACCACGCGATCCCCCAGTCCGAGATCGAGGCCCTGCTCGTGGGCCATGCGCTCGCGGGCCGCCACGCGGTCCGGCTCAAGGGCGGCGACCCGTACGTCCTCGGCCGCGGCAGCGAGGAGGTGCTCGCGTGCCACCGCGCGGGGATCCCGGTCGAGGTCGTCCCCGGCGTGACGAGCGCCATCGCGGTGCCCGGCGCGGCCGGCATCCCCCTCACGCACCGCGGCGTCAGCCACCTCTTCACCGTCGTCTCCGGCCACGCGCCACTCACCGACGAGGAGCTGCGGCACCTCGCCGGGCTCGGCGGAACGATCGTCGTGCTCATGGGCGTGAACACGCTGCCCATGCTCGCGGCGGGCCTCGCGCGCCACGGCATGCGCGGGTCGATGCCCGTCGCGATCGTCGAGCGCGGCTTCCGCGGCGACCAGCGCACGACCATCGCCGACCTCGGCGGCATCGTGACGGCGGCCGGGGTGGCGGGCGTCAGCTCGCCCGCGGTCATCGTCGTCGGCGAGGTCGTGCGGCTCGCGCACGACGGCGACCTGAGCGCCGCGCAGCTCATGGAGCGCGCGGCGGGCTTCGCGGCGGTGGTGACGTGACGGATCAGGTGGAGTTCGCGATCGGGTTCCGGCCCGACCAGCTCCACGGTTTCCGGATCGGCGTCACGAGCGACCGCCGCTCCGGGGACCTCATCGACGCGTTCGCGCGCCGCGGCGCGCAGGTCGTGCACGCGCCGACCATCCGCATGGCGAACGCCAGCTCGGACGAGCCGGTCATCGCCGACACGCGCGCGATCATCGAGGCACGACCAGACGTGCTGCTCGCGACGACCGCCTACGGCGTCCGTCGCTGGTTCGAGGTGGCGGATGCCGCGGGGCTGGGCGACGTGCTCCTCGACGCGCTGCACGACACGGCCATCCTGGTCCGCGGTCCGAAGGCGCGCGGCGGCATCCGCGCCGCGGGCCTCGACGACGTCGGCATGAGCGCCGAGGAGACCACCGAGTCCCTCATCGACGAGGTGCTCGCGTCGTACCCGGGAGGGCTCACGGTCGCGGTGCAGCTGCACGGCTACCTGCCGCCGTCGCAGCTCGATCGCCTGCGTGACGCGCATGACCGGGTCCTCACGGTCGAGCCGTACCGGTGGATCGACCCGGACCTCTTCGACGAGCGCGTCGACCGTCTCATCGAGGCCGCCTGCACGGGCGGCCTCGACTGCATCACGTTCACGAGCGCGCCGGCCGTGCACGCCCTGCTCATGGCGGCGGAGGCGCGCGGCCGGTACGACGAGCTGGTCGACGCGATGCGCGGCCCGGTCGTGGCGGCGACCGTCGGTCCCGTCACGGCGGCACCGCTCCTCGCGGCCGGCATCGAGCCGTTGCAGCCCGAGCGGTTCCGAATGGGCGCGATGATCCGCCAGGTCTGCGAGCACCTCGAGACCGAGCGCATCGTGCGGCTCGAGACGCAGCACGGCCCGCTCGCCTTGCGGGGCTCCGTGGTCGAGGTCGCCGGACGACGCGTCGAGCTCGCCCCGGTGGGTCGGGCCATCCTCTGCGCACTCGTCCGGGCACGCGGCTCCGTCGTGTCGCGGGAGCGCCTCGCGGCGAGCATGCCGGGCACGACAGACGAGCACGCGCTCGAGGTCGCGCTGAGCCGCCTCCGGCAGACGATCGGCGTGCCGGGGCTCATCGCCACCGTCGTCAAGCGGGGGTACCGGATCGATGTGTGACCACGACCTCACACCCGCCGCCGCCCGTGGTGAGCAGGTGGGAACGCAGGGTTTACCACCCGCGCGTACTCGGGAAACACGCCGCGGATAGCGTCGGCGACACCACCTCGAACTTCGAGACCGAGACCTCCCGGAGGCACCGATGACCGAGACCATGCAGGCTCCCCCGCCCTCGTCCACGGATGCGGCGACGACTGTCGCAGCGCCCGTCGACCAGGGTCTGCTCACCACCCGACCCGGCCGTTGGATCGACGGCTGGGACGCGGAGCACACCGTCCAGTGGGAACGCGAGGGCCGTCGCATCGCCCGACGCAACCTCAACTGGTCGATCTTCGCCGAGTTCCTCGGCTTCGTCGTCTGGCAGCTCTGGAGCATCGTCGCCGTCGCCCTGCCGGCCGCGGGCTTCCAGCTCTCCACCGGCGAGCTGTTCTGGCTCATCTCCATCCCGAGCCTCGTCGGCGCGACGCTCCGCATCCCGTACTCCTTCCTCGTGCCGATCTTCGGCGGCCGGAACTGGACGATCATCTCCGCGGCCCTGCTCCTGGCGCCGACCATCGCCCTCGCGATCTGCGTGTCCAACCCCGAGACCCCGTTCGGCGTGCTCCTGTTCGCCGCGGCGCTCGCGGGCTTCGGCGGCGGCAACTTCGCCAGCTCGATGTCGAACATCACCTTCTTCTACCCGCAGCGCGAGAAGGGCTGGGCGCTCGGCCTGAACGCCGCCGGTGGCAACCTCGGGGCGGCGGTCGCGCAGTTCACGGTGCCGATCGTCATCACGATCGGCGCGGGCGCGACGCTGAACCTGCCGATCGCGGGCCTGATCTGGATCCCGTTCATCCTGCTGGCGATGTTCGGCGCCTGGAAGTACATGGACAACCTCTCCAACGCCAAGGCCGACCTGTCGGGCTCGGCGGCGGCGCTCAAGGAGCCGCACCTGTGGCTGCTGTCGCTGCTCTACATCGGCACGTTCGGCTCGTTCATCGGGTTCGCGAGCGTCTTCCCGAAGCTGATCGCCGACCAGTTCCCCGAGTTCTCGACCATCGGCGTGCTCGGCGCGACCGTCTCGCTCGCCTTCCTCGGCGCGCTCGTCGGCTCCCTCGCCCGCCCGTACGGCGGCCGGCTCTCCGACCGGTTCGGCGGCGCGCGCATCACCATGGTCGCCTTCGCGGCGATGGCGGCCATCACGGTCGCGGTGCTCGCGACCCTGCCGCTCGGCAACTTCTGGCTGTTCCTGGGCCTGTTCCTGCTCCTGTTCGCCACGGCGGGCATCGGCAACGGCTCGACCTACCGGATGGTGCCGATCGTGTTCGCGATGCGATCCGCGCACGGCGGCGCCGGCGACGTGTCGACGCAGCGCAAGGCCGCGGCCGCGCTCGGACTGATCTCGGCGATCGGCGCCTACGGCGGCTTCCTCATCCCCCAGGCGCTGAACCTGTCGTTCCAGACGACCGGGAACTACGCAGCCGCCTTCATGGGCTTCATCGCCGGGTACGTGGTGCTCCTCGCCCTCACCTGGGCGGTGTACGTCCGACCGCGCCACCTCCGCGAGCAGAAGATCTGAATCGAGCACCATGACCGACGCCTCCGCCCCCACGCACTGCCCGTACTGCGCCCTGCAGTGCGCGATGACCCTCACGCCGACGGATGCCGCGGACACCGCGACCACCACGCCCGTGACGGTCACCGGCCGCGACTTCCCCACGAACCGCGGCGGGCTGTGCAAGAAGGGCTGGACGTCGGCGGAGCTGCTCCGCGCACCCTCCCGCCTCGGCGCCCCGCTCCTGCGGGGCGCCGATGGCGCGTTCCACGAGGCGAGCTGGGAGGAGGCGCTCGACCTGGTCGCCACCCGGCTCCGCGACATCCGCTCGCAGCACGGCGCCGACGCGGTCGGGGTCTTCGGCGGCGGCGGACTCACCAACGAGAAGGCCTACCTGCTCGGCAAGTTCGCCCGGCTCGCGCTCGGCACGAGCCGCATCGACTACAACGGCCGCTACTGCATGTCGTCGGCCGCCGCCGCGGGCAACCGCGCGTTCGGCGTCGACCGCGGGCTGCCGTTCCCGCTCACCGACCTCGACGACGCCGACACGATCCTGCTGCTCGGCACCAACGTCGCCGAGACCATGCCGCCGTTCATCGGCCACCTCGCGGGCGCGCAGGCCGCCGGCGGGCTCGTCGTCGTCGACCCGCGCCGCACCGCGACCGCGAGGCTCACGGATGACGCGAAGGGGCTGCACGTCCAGCCCGCGCCCGGCACCGACCTCGCGCTGCTGCTCGGCATCACGCACGTCGTGATCGCCGAGCGACTCGTCGACGAGGCCTACGTCGCCGGGCGCACCACCGGGTTCGACTCGGTGCGCCGCAGCGTCGCGTCGTGGTGGCCCGAGCGCGTGCAGGCCGTCACGGGCGTCGCCGCGCCGACGGTCCGGCGCCTCGCGCGTCGCCTCGCCGCCGGCGGCAACACGTACATCCTCACCGGTCGTGGCGTCGAGCAGCACGTCGACGGCACCGACACCGCGACGGCCGCGATCAACCTCGCACTGCTGCTCGGCCTGCCCGGCCGCCCCGGCAGCGGCTACGGCACGCTCACCGGCCAGGGCAACGGCCAGGGCGGCCGGGAGCACGGCCAGAAGTGCGACCAGCTGCCCGGCTACCGCAAGATCACCGACCCCGAGGCCCGCGCGCACGTGGCGGGCGTGTGGGGCGTGGATCCGGCCGAGATCCCCGGACCGGGAGTGCCCGCCATCGAACTGCTCGCCTCGCTCGGGCAGCCGGGCGGCGTACGCGCGCTCATGGTGCACGGCTCGAACCTCGTCGTGTCGTCGCCGAACGCGGCCGCGGTCCGCCGCGGCGTCGAGGCGCTCGACCTCCTCGTGGTGTGCGACTTCGTGCTCTCCGAGACGGCGGCCCTCGCCGACGTCGTGCTGCCGGTGCTGCAGTGGGCCGAGGAGGAGGGCACGATGACGAACCTCGAGGGTCGCGTCATCCGTCGCCGCCGCGCGCTCGCACCGCCGCCAGGGGCACGCGACGAGCTCTGGATCATGCACGAGCTCGCCCGCCGGCTCGGCGCGACCGCGCGGTTCGACACCGACCCCGAGGAGGTCTTCGAGGAGCTCCGGCTCGCGTCGGAGGGCGGCATCGCCGACTACTCGGGCATCGACTACGCGATGCTCGACGCCGGCGAGGCCGCCTACTGGCCGTTCCCCCGCGGCGGCAGCGGCACCCCGCGGCTCTTCGCCGACCGGTTCGCACACGCCGACGGGCGGGCCCGGCTCGTGGCCGTGACGGTCCGCGCGGCCGCACATCCGGCGCCGGCCGCGGGCGAGCTCACGCTCGTCACGGGGCGCCTGCTCGAGCACTACCAGAGCGGCGCCCAGACCCGGCGCGTGCCCGAGCTGCTCGACGCCCAGCCCGAGCTGCGCGCCTCGCTCCATCCGGCGACCGCCGCGCGCCTCGGCATCGCGGACGGCGACCCGGTGGAGCTCGCCAACCCGCTCGGAACCGTGCGCGGCCGTGCCCGGCTGACCACCGACATCCGCCCCGACGCCGTCTTCCTGCCGTTCCACTACGGCGACGACCAGGCGGCGAACCTGCTCACCTCCGACGCGGTCGACCCGATCTCGTCGATGCCGGAATTCAAGACCAACCTCGTGCGCGTCACGAGCCTCGCGGAAGCCGGAGCCCTCGCATGACCACACCGCTCAGGATCGTCCTCGTCGGCTACGGCCCGGTCGGCGCCCGCTTCGTCGAGGAACTGCTGCCCGAGGTCTCCGG
>DASTQT010000411.1:0-4272 GCA_035761605.1 Agromyces sp.
CCGGCGACCGGGTCACGGTCACCGACCTCGCCGGCGGCAAGCACGCCGTCGCGGTCGAGACGGCCGTTCCCGGCGCCGGCTACCGCACCGTCACGGCCGACGGCGAGGTCAGCATCATCCCGGCGGCCGCCGAGGCGTACCTCGCCGCCGGCGTCATCGACCCCGACCTCTTCAACGTCACGCGGCTCATCGAGTACGGCTACGACGACGCGTCGGTCGACGCGACCCCGATCATCCTCGAGCTCGACGCGGCGCCCTCGTCCCGGCGGGCGCAGGAGCCCGTGCCCGGACTCGAGGTCGGCACGCCGCTCGAGAGCATCGGCGGCGCGGCGGCATCCGCCGGTCACGCGGATGCCGCGTCGACCTGGGCCGCGCTCACCGGCGCGGGCGACGACGCGGCGGGCCCCGGCGCGCGCACCTTCGGCACCGACCCCGCCGACGTGCGCCTCGGCGGCGGGATCGCCGCCATCCACCTCGACGGCAAGGTCCAGGCGACGCTCGACTCGAGCGTGCCCTGGGTCGGCGCGCCCGAGGCGTGGGCCGACGGCTTCACCGGCACCGGCGTCACCGTCGCCGTGCTCGACACCGGCTACGACGACACGCACCCCGACCTCGCCGGGCGCGTGCTGCCCGACTCCGCGAGCTTCGTGCCAGACGAGGAGGTCGCCTGGGACCCGAACGGGCACGGCACGCACGTCGCCTCGACGATCGCCGGCACGGGCGCCGCGAGCGGCGGCGCGCACCGCGGCGTCGCCGACGGCGCGAACCTCCTCGTCGGCAAGTTGCTCGACCAGACCGGCTACGGGCAGGACTCCTGGATCATCGACGCGATGGAGTGGGCCGCGAACCGCGCGCCCATCGTCTCGATGAGCCTGGGGTCGATGCAGCCGTCGGACGGCGAGGACCTCATGGCCGAGTCCCTCAACGACCTCGCCGAGCAGACGGGCACCCTGTTCGTGGTCGCCGCGGGCAACTCGGGCGCGCCCGAGACCGTCGGCTCGCCCGGCTCGGCCGAGCGCGCCCTCACGGTCGGCTCGGTCGACGATCCGGATGGCGCGCTGTCATGGTTCTCGAGCCAGGGACCGCTCTGGCGCTCCGGCGCCATGAAGCCCGACCTCGCCGGCCCCGGCAACGACGTGACCGCGGCGCGGTCGGCCGACCGTGCCGGCGACGGCGCCTACCTCACGATGAGCGGCACGTCCATGGCGACCCCGCACGTCGCCGGGGCGGCCGCGATCGTGAAGCAGCAGCATCCCGAGTACACGTCGGCGCAGCTGCGCGCCGCCCTGCTCAGCTCGGCCACCGACGTCGGCCTCTCGCCGTACCAGGCCGGAGCGGGCGTGCTGGATGTCGGCGACGCCGTCGACGCGCCGGTCGTCGCATCCGGTTCGGGCGACTTCGGCATGCTCGCCTGGGGCGAGGAGCCGACGCCGGTGGAGCGCACGATCGAGTACGCCAACCGCACCGACGCCGAGGTCACCATCGACCTCGCCGCCTCGCTCGCCGACGAGTCCGACGCGATCTCGCTCGGCGCCGACTCCCTGACGATCCCGGCGGGCGAGGTCCGCACGGTGACGGCCTCCGCCGACCCCGCGAAGGTGCCGGCCGGAACGCAGCTCTCGGGCGCGCTCGTCGCGTCGATCGACGGCGAGCCGGTCGCGCGCACCGCGCTCGGCGTGATCGCCGAGGCGGAGCGGTACGACCTCACCATCACCGCGACCGACTTCGAGGGCGACCCCGTCGACACCCTCGGCGTGCTCTACAACCACGACCTCGCGGCGTACGACCTCATCGCCGTCGCCGGCGAGACCACGCTGCGCCTGCCCGCCGGCACGTACTCCGTCATGACGATCCTCGAGCTGCCGCGTGAGGCCGACACGTCGGCGACGGTGCTCGTGGGCGACCCCGACCTCGTGCTCGACGGCGCGGCATCCGTCGCCTTCGACGCGCGTGCCGCCGAGAAGGTCACGGTCGACGTCGGCGAGGAGGGGCTCGAGGGCATCGTCCGCCGGATGGACGTCACCGCCGACGGCTTCGCGAATGGCGTGCTCGCGCCGGTGTGGACGGATGAGCTGTGGGCCGAGCCCATGGAGGCGCCGAACGCCGGGCACTTCGACTTCACCGCCCGGTGGCGCCTGCAGGAGGCGCGCCTCGACCTGACGGCCGGCACGGAGCAGCTCGACCTCATCCCGCAGGCGGGATCGGTCGGCCTCGACGGGACCATCAAGGCGCGTGCGGTGGATGTCGGCACCGGCAGCGTCGACGAGTTCGCCGCGGTCGATGTGCAGGGCAAGGTCGCCGTGGTCACGCGCTCGGACGCGGTCGGGCCCACCCAGCGCTCGGCGAACGCGGTCGCCGCGGGCGCCGCGATGCTCCTCGTCGTGAACGACGCGGATGGCGAGCTCAGCGAGTGGGTCGGCGGAGACGACTACGTCACGGACGTCGCCATCCCGGTCGCCGCGATGAGCGGCGTGCAGGGGCGGCGCGTGCTCGGCGACATCGCATCGGCGAAGGGAGGCGTCACGGTCTCGGGCACGGGCGTCGTGAACCCCGAGGAGATCTGGGACATCGCGCGCTATGACGATGGCGCCATCCCGGCCGACCTGCACTACGCGCCGACCGACCTCGCCCGCGTCGACACCGGCTACCTCGGCGAGGAGGGCGACCCGCTCGGCGAGTTCCGCTGGGACTTCGCACCCAACGGCCAGTACGGGTTCGGCCTGCCCATGCCCATGCAGCGCGGCATCGAGCGCGCCGAATGGGTGAACGCCGACGTGGACTGGTACCAGGACGTGACGGTGCTCGACGTGGGCTGGCAGATCCGCGACATCCTCCGGTCGTACGAGCCGGGAGAGCGCGTCGAGACGAGCTACTTCGGTCCGATCGTGCGCCCGTACGTCGGCCAGGGCTACTGGGCGCCGAACCGCATGGCCGACGGCATCCAGGTCAACATCCCGTCGTGGGCGGATGGCGGCGACCCGGACCACACCGGCACGCTCGACGTGTTCGCGGGCCACGAGGGCATCGCGCAGAACACGGACTTCTACCTGAACGGCGAGCTGCTGAAGTCGTCGCCGTTCCAGGGCGTGAACGTCTGGGACCTGCCCGACGGCGACGCCGAGGCGCGAGTGGTGAACACCGCGACGCACGACGGCAGCGCGCTCGCCTCGTCGACCAGGACGGTCACCGAGTGGACGTTCACCACCACTCGTGAGCCGGGCGACTGGTCGACGCAGCTCCAGCCGATGATCCAGGGGTTCTACGACGTGGAGACGGATGACGCGGGGCGCGTCGGTACCGGACGCAAGAAGGGCGACCCCGTGCCGCTCGCGCTCGAGCTCGGCCACGTCGCCGGTGCCGTCGGCTCGGGCGCGATCACCGACGCAACGCTCGAGGTGCGGATCTCGGGCACCGACTGGAAGCGGATCCCGCTCGAGCTCGTGTCGTCGGACGACTCCGGCCCCGGCGAGGCGCCGCGCTGGATCTTCCCCGAGGGCCGCGCGTACGTGAACGCCTACTCTGCGTCGCTCACCGTGCCGGACGCCGGCGCGTGGCTCGATCTCCGGGTCACGGCGACGGATGCCGCGGGCAACACGTTCAGCCAGGAGATCGAACGCGCCGTCGAGGTGGCGCCGGTCAAGCGCGGCGGGCGCTGAGCGCGTGACCGGCTGATCCGGAACGGGTTCCGGATCAGCCCATCAGGAGGCCCGGACGACGATGCACCCGTCGTCCGGGCCTCCGCCAACGCCGATCAGGCCGCGGCGCGCTGCGCCTCGACGACATCGCGGAGGGCGTCGACCAGCGGCGTCGTCGGCCGGCCGATGAGGCGCGCGAGCGTGCCATCCGACTCGGCCAGGTCGCCCCGGGCGATGCCCTCGTCGATGCCGGCCACGAACCCGGCCGTGCCCTCGTCGAGGCCCACGGCGACGAGCGACGCGACGCGCTCGGCGGGCGTCTGCGCCACGAACGCGACGTCGCGGCCGAGCACCTCGGACGCCGCCTCGGCGAGCTCGTCGAACGTCCACGGCGCGTCGCCGCCCAGCTCGTACACCTCGCCGACGTGGCCGTCCTCGAGCAGCACGACTGCGGCGGCCTCGGCGAAGTCGCGGCGCGGGGCCGAGGCGACCCGACCCGAGCCCGTCGCGGCGGCGATCACGCCCGTGTCCGCGGCGACCGCGACATCCTGCGCGTAGTTCTCGGTGTACCAGTTGTTGCGGAGGATCACCGCGGGGAGCCCGACCTCGGCGATGACCGCCTCGGTGCCCTTGTGCT
>DASTQT010000412.1:0-3250 GCA_035761605.1 Agromyces sp.
CCGTCGTGACGACACTCGTTGCGGGTGCGACGGCGCCCGGACCCCGCAACGACCGTCCGCACGGGAGCGGCGGTCACGCCTTGGCGTGGTTCGGGGCCTTCGCGTAGTGGTCGGGGGTCACGGTGAGCTCGGCCTGGCCCGCGGTGATCGAGCGGAGGTCGAGCACGTAGCGCTCGAGTTCGGCCTCGGGCACGTGCGCGACGACACGCGCGCGGCCGTCGTCGGCCGACTCGGTCGCGTGCACGCGTCCGCGCCGCCCCGACAGGTCGGTGAGCACCGCGCCCTGCAGGTCGTTCGGCACGGTGACCGTCACCGACGAGATCGGCTCGAGCACCACGGTGCCGGCATCGGCGAGCGCCGCCTTCACGCCGATCGACGCGGCCGTCCGGAAGGCCATCTCCGACGAGTCGACCGAGTGCGACTTGCCGTCGAGCAGCTCGACCCGCACGTCGACGACCGGATGCCCCTGCGGCCCGCCCGCCGCGAGCGCGTCCCGCGCACCGCGCTCGACCGCGGAGATGTACTGCCGCGGCACCGCACCGCCCGTCACCGAGTCGACGAACTCGAACCCCTCGCCGGCCGGCAGCGGCGAGAGCCGCAACTGCACGACCGCGAACTGGCCGTGACCGCCCGACTGCTTCTTCAGCTTGCCCTCGACCTGCGCCGAGCCCGCGATCGTCTCGCGGTACGCGACCGGTGCCGGACCCGTCGTGACGTGCACGCCGAACACGCGCGCCAGACGCTCGACCGCGACGGCGAGGTGCGTGTCGCCGAGGCCGCGCAGCACCGTCTGGTCGCCCGCACGGTCGACCACGAGCGTCGGGTCCTCGGCCACGAGCCGGCCGAGCGCGAGCGAGAGCTTCTCGTCGTCGGACTGCGACGCCGGCTCGAGCGTCACCGCGAACACCGGCGCACGCGACGGCAGGGTCGCCGGCCGCGCGGTCCCGTTGGGCCGCGACCACAGCAGCGAACCGGATGGCGAGCCCGCGAGCTTCGCGACCGCGCCGACGTCGCCCGCCGCGAGCGTGCCCGCCGTCAGGTGCTCCGCACCGCGCAGCCGGAACAGCCCATGGATGCGCTCGTCGACCCCGGTCGTGGCGTTGCGCAGCTTGTCGCCCGTGCGGAGCGTGCCCGACAGCACCTTCAGCATCGACACCTGCCCGACGAACGGGTCGGCCACCGTGCGGAACACGTGCACGAGGATCTCCCCGTCGGGGTTCGGAGCGACGCGGTGCTCGCTGCCGCCGCCCTCCTCGACCGAGCCGCCGATGATGATCCGGCCGTCGTGCTCGAGCGCCGACGGCGACAGCTCGCACAGGAGGTCCGCGACGCGGTCCACGCCCGTGCCCGAGACACCCGAGCACACCAGCACCGGCACCGCCTCGCCGCTCGCGATCTCGGCCGCGAGCGTCCGCTCGAGTTCGCGCACCGGTGGCTCGTTGCCCTCGAGGTACGCCTCGAGCTGCGCGTCGTCGTGCGAGACGATGTCCTCCGTCACGTCGACGTGCATCTGGTGTTCCTCGGCCTGCGCCTCGGCCGGCAGCGGCTCGTCGTGGTGACGCCCCGCGTCGTCGTAGACGAGCGCCTGCTCGCTCAGCACGTCGGCGATCGCGTGGAACGCCTGCTCCTCCCCGAGCGGCAGCTCGAGCGGCCAGAGATGCTCGCCGAACGATGCACGCAGCTCCGCGATCACGCGTCGGAAGTCCGCGCGCGCCTTGTCCTCCTGCGTCACGACGACGACGCGCGGCACGCCCGCCGCCTCGGCCGCCGTCCAGACGAACCGGGTGCCCGCGGTCACGCCGTCGACCGCGCTCACGACGATCAGCGCGACATCCGCCACCGACAGCGCCGCGTCGACGCCGCCCACGAAGTCGGGATGTCCGGGCGCGTCGGCCAGGGTGACGCCGTACGCGACGCCGTCGGGCCCGGTCCAGTCGAAGTAGGCGAGGGAGAGCCCGAGGGTCGTGCCTCGCGCGATCTCCTCGGGCTCGTGGTCGCAGACCGTGGTGCCCTGCTCCACGGTGCCGACCCTCGGGATGGCACCGGCCCGATACAGCAGCGCCTCAGCGAGGGTGGTCTTGCCGGAACCGGCCGCGCCCACCAGGGCGATGGTCCGGTGGGTGGCGTTCGGTGCCGAGTTCATGTGGCCTCCCGCGACGTTGCGGCTCAGTCCATCCATCCTGACGCCGTCGCGCCGGGAACGCCAGAGGTCGGAGGTCCTCCGTGCCTACTCGACCGCCGAGGAGGCGCGTCGCTCGGCGACGAGCTCGCGGGTCTCGGGGATGACACGCGCGGCGAGGTCGGCGATGACCGCCTCGTCGTCGCCGGTGACGATGAACGTGTCGACGCCGTGCCGGGTCGCGAGGTCGGCGAGCACGTCGGGCCGGGCGTCCCTCGGCCCGACGTTCAGCAGGCGGCGGATGTCGCGTGGCTCGCGCCCCGCGCCGCGCGCCGCCGCATCGATCACCGCGTGGCCCGCATCGAGCGACGCCGCGCCATCCTCGAGCCGTCCGAACGAGGGCACCCAGCCGTCGGCCGTGCGTCCCACGAGCCGGAGCCCCTTGGGCCTCAGCACGCCGAGCCAGATCGGGATCGGCCGCTGCACCGACGCCGGCCCGCGCTTGGCCCCGCGGATGGGGAAGTGCGGCTGGTCGAGGAACACGCCGCCCGCGGCGTCCGTGTCGAGCAGTTCGCGGATGACCGTGATCGCCTCGGCGAGCGCGTCGCCCGACTCGGCGGGCGTGCGGTCCGGCGCGCCCATCGCGACCGCCGCCGCCGCGAACCCGCCCGCGCCGAGCCCGAGCACTGCGCGCCCGCCCGTGAGCAGGTCGAGGGATGCCGCGGCGCGCGCGAGCACGGCCGGCGGGCGCAGCAGCAGGTTGTGGACGTTCGCCGAGATGCGGATGCGGGTCGTGCGCGCGCCGACCCAGGACATCAGCGTCCACGTGTCGAGGAACCGCGGCTGGTACGGATGGTCCTGGAACGTCACGAACTCCAGGCCCGCCTCCTCGGTGGCGAGGGCGAGCCCCACCGTTCGCTCGGGGTCGAGCGCCGAGGGCGTGACGAAGGTGCCGAACTCGAGAGGGCGGCCGTAGTCGGGCATGCGGCCACGCTACGCGGTCCGCCGATGCCGGCGCCCGCGCCGGGCCTCGGAGTTCCGATCGCCGACGCGATCGTCAGGGCGTGGGCCCGCCGCTCGCCGGTGCGGCCGGATCGGCGGCGCCGGCGGCGACCGTCGGAGCGAAGTGCC
>DASTQT010000413.1:0-2674 GCA_035761605.1 Agromyces sp.
ACCACGAGCTGCGAGACCCCGGACTGCGTCATCCGGTCGATCGCCTCGCGCTCCGTGTCGTTCGGGTGCACGTAGACGAGCGGCGCGGTGCGACCGGCCTTCGCGTCGAGCAGGTTCCGCACCGTGTGCCCCGCGGGCGCGTTGCCGAAGCCGTACGCACGCAGCCACTTGTCGTTGAAGATCTTGCCGAGGTAGCCGCGGCCCGAGTCGGGCAGCAGCACCACGAAGACGTCGTCGGGCCCGGCGGATGCCGCGGCCTTCAGCGCGGCGACGACGGCCATGCCGCTCGACCCGCCGACGAGGATGCCCTCCTCGCGCGCGAGCCGGCGCGTCATCGCGAACGACTCCGCGTCGGAGACCGCGATGATCTCGTGCGGCACGCTCGGGTCGTACGCGCTCGGCCAGAAGTCCTCGCCGACGCCTTCGACGAAGTACGGCCGCCCGGTGCCGCCCGAGTAGACCGACCCCTCGGGGTCGGCGCCGATGATGCGCACGCGGTCGCCCGAGACCTCGCGGAGGTACCGGCCGGTGCCCGTGATCGTGCCGCCCGTGCCGACGCCGGCGACGAAATGCGTGATCTTGCCGTCGGTGTCGCGCCAGATCTCGGGGCCGGTCGTCTCGTAGTGGGACAGCGGGCCGTTCGGGTTGGAGTACTGGTCGGGCTTGAACGCGCCGGGGATCTCGCGGGCGAGCCGGTCGGAGACGCCGTAGTACGACTCGGGGCTGTCGGGCGCGACCGCGGTGGGCGTCACGACCACCTCGGCGCCGTACGCCTTGAGCACGTTCCGCTTGTCCTCCGACACCTTGTCGGGGCAGACGAAGACGCACTTGTACCCGCGCTGCTGCGCGACGAGCGCGAGCCCGACCCCCGTATTGCCCGACGTGGGCTCTACGATCGTGCCGCCGGGCTTCAGCTTGCCCTCGCGCTCGGCGGCGTCGATGATGCGGGCCGCGATGCGGTCCTTCGCGGAGCCGCCCGGGTTGAAGTACTCGAGCTTGACCAGCACCGTGGCGTCCGTCACCCCCTGCGTCACGCGGTTCAGCTTGACGAGCGGGGTGTTGCCCACGAGTTCGGTGATGTTGTCTGCGTACTTCATGCCGGTGTGTTCATCCTCTTGTGGAGTGCGTCTGAGCGGCGCCCGGAACGGCGCGCGACGCAGGGGTAGGGGTCGCCTGCCTAGCGACGACAACACCGAGGCGAGAAGCTCACGCCGCCAGCCTAGCGGGTGACGGATGTCGCATGGCAGGCTCTTCCGAGCATGCGTTCGTATACTCGGGGCAATCCCCCCGCACGAGGAAGGCCCCCCGCGTGAGCGCGACCCAGCCCGGTAAGAAGCCCACCGTCAAGCAGCAGCGCGCCATCGAACGCGAACGCAAGCTCGAGGAGTTCAAGAAGCGCGAGGCGCGCATGAAGCGCAACCGCCGCATCGCGATCTGGAGCTCGGTGGCCGTCGGCGTCGCCATCATCGCGCTCATCGTGACGACCGTGGTGCTGACCCCCCAGCCGGCGACCTACAGCGCCGGCGGCACGGGCGCCGAGGTCGAGGGCGTCGAGACGTTCGAGAACGCCTCCGAGCACGTCCAGGGCGTCGTGGACTACCCGCAGACCCCGCCGGCCGGCGGCCAGCACAATCCCGCCTGGCTGAACTGCGGCGTCTACGAGGAGCCGGTGCCGAACGAGAACGCCGTGCACTCGATGGAGCACGGCGCGGTGTGGGTGACGTACGACCCCGAGGCGCTCTCCGACGACGAGCTGTCGACGCTGCGCTCCACGCTGCCGACCACCTACGTGATCCTGTCGCCCTTCGACGGCCTGCCCTCGCCGATCGTGCTCAGCGGCTGGAACAGCCAGCTCCAGGTCGACGAGGTCGACGACCCGCGCATCGCCGAGTTCCTCGAGGAGTACTGGCTGAGCCAGGACGTGCCCGAGCCCGGCGCCTCCTGCACCGGCGCGATCGACGGCCCCGGAAAGGTGTCGTGACCGACGACTCGAACCGAACCGCGGACGCGCCGGAGACGGAGCGACCGCGAAGCGGGTTCTCCCGGTGGGCCGTCGTGCTCGCGGCATCCGTCGCCCTGGTCGCCGTCGCCGTCGTCGCCTTCTCGATCGGGCGCCTCTCGACGCTCGGCGACCCGACCCCGTCGAACACGAGCGCCGAGGCCGGCTTCGCCCGCGACATGCAGACGCACCACCAGCAGGGCGTCGAGCTCGCGATGATCGTGCGCGATGCCACCGACGATCCCGACGTGCGCCTGCTCGCCTACGACATCGCGACGACGCAGTCCCAGCAGGCGGGCCAGCTGTACGGATGGCTGCGGCAGTGGGGGCTCTCGCAGGCGGGCTCGGAGCCGTCGATGACGTGGATGACCCGGCCGGGCGACGGCGACGGCAGGGCCGACGACGGCGGCGGCAGTAGTGGCGACCGTGGCGGTGACGGGCACACCGCGCACGCCGCCGACGCCGGCAACCACGCGACCGGCGCGCCGATGCCCGGGCTCGCGACGGCCGAGCAGATCGACGCACTGCGCGCCTCATCGGGCATCGAGGCCGAGCGACGGTTCCTCGAGCTCATGATCGCCCACCACGAGGGCGCACTCGAGATGGCCGAGGCCGTGCTCGCGCGGTCGAACGACGACGTCGTGGTGCCGTTCGCGACCTCCGTCGTCGCCAGCC
>DASTQT010000414.1:0-5008 GCA_035761605.1 Agromyces sp.
CGACGGCTGCCGGTCCACGACGAGATCCACTGGTCGAGCGAGTCGAGGCGGTCGAACGCGGCGATGAGCTCGTCGTGGCCGATGGCGCCGCCGATCCACTCGTACATCGACGAGACGAGCGCGTCGTGGTCGACGCGGGCACCGAGGGCTGCGACGTCGCCGTAGCCGTTGACGATCGCGTCTTCGAAGTCGTGCACGGAGTAGGCGATGTCGTCGGAGAGGTCCATGACCTGCGCCTCGACGCAGAGCCGCCGCTCGGGTGCGCCGCGCCGCATCCAGGTGAACACGTCGAGGTCGTCTGCGTAGAAGCCGAACTTGTTGCGCCCGCTCGGGTCGCCCACACCGGCGGCCTCGGGCCACGGGTACTTGCAGCTGGCGTCGAGGCTCGCACGCGTGAGGTTGAGCCCCAGCGAGCGGCCCTCGGGCGAGAACACCTTCGGCTCGAGCCGCGTGAGGATCCGCAGCGTCTGCGCGTTGCCCTCGAACCCGCCGATGTCGGCGGCCCACGTGCTCAGCGCCTTCTCGCCGTTGTGCCCGAACGGCGGGTGCCCGAGGTCGTGCGCGAGGCACGCGGTGTCGACGACGTCGGGGTCGAGGCCGATGCTGCTGGCGAGCTCGCGGCCGACCTGGGCGACCTCGAGCGAGTGCGTGAGGCGGTTGCGCGCGAAGTCGAGGCCCGACGTCGGGCTCAGCACCTGCGTCTTCGCCGCGAGCCGCCGCAGCGCGCTCGAGTGCAGCAGCCGCGCCCGGTCGCGGGCGAAGTCGCTGCGGCGCCGGTTCTCGTGCTGCTCGGGCACGAAGCGTTCGGCGTCGGCCTCGTGGTAGCCGCCGAAGAGCCGGTCGCGCACGCTCAGCCGCCGCTCGTGTCGAGCTCGGCGTCGACGAGCGTGGTGCGGTCGTGTCCGGCGAGCTCCTGCGAGTCGAGCCAGCCGTCGGGCAGCGACGGGTTCTTCGGCGTGCCGGCGCGGCCCCGGGGACCTTCGGCGCCCTCCCCCGGGTACGGCATCGACCAGTCGAGCGTGCCGAGCAGCTCGTCGAGCTGCGCGAGCGATTCGACGGTTGCGAGCCTCGCGCGCAGGTCGCCGCCGACGGGGTAGCCCTTGAAGTACCAGGCGACGTGCTTGCGGATGTCGCGGCAGCCGCGCTCTTCGCTGTCGAAGAACTCGGTGAGCAGCTCCGCATGACGGCGGAACGTGCGCGCGACGTCGCCGAGGCTCGGCTCGGCCTTCGCCTGCTCGCCGCGGAACGCGGCCGCGAGGTCGCCGAACAGCCACGGCCGGCCGAGGCAGCCGCGACCCACGACGACCCCGTCGCATCCGGTCTCGTCGACCATGCGCAGTGCGTCGTCGGCCGACCAGATGTCGCCATTGCCGAGCACCGGGACGCTCGTCACGGCCTCCTTCAGCTTCGCGATCGCGGACCAGTCGGCGTGGCCCGAGTAGAACTCGGCGGCCGTGCGCGCGTGCAGGGCGATCGACGCGACGCCGGCACCCTCGGCGATGCGGCCGGCCTCGAGGTACGTGAGGTGGTCGGCGTCGATCCCCTTGCGCATCTTGATGGTCAGCGGGACCTCGCCCGCGGCCTTCACCGCGCCCTCGACGATGCCGCGGAAGAGGCCGGACTTCCAGGGCAGCGCCGCGCCCCCGCCCTTGCGGGTGACCTTCGGCACGGGGCAGCCGAAGTTGAGGTCGATGTGGTCGGCGCGGTCCTCCGCGACGAGCATCGTCACCGCCTCGGACACCGTCTTGGGGTCGACGCCGTAGAGCTGGATGGAGCGCGGCGTCTCGGACTCGTGGTGCGTGATGAGGCGCATCGACTCGGGCGTGCGCTCGACGAGCGCGCGGCTCGTGATCATCTCGCTGACGTACAGGCCGGCGCCGAACTCGCGGCAGAGCCGCCGGAACGCGGTGTTGGTGATGCCCGCCATGGGCGCCAGCACGACCGGCACCTCGAGTTCGAGGCCGCCGATCGTGAGCGGGCGGGCGGGGGTCGTGGTCGTTGGCATCGCCTTCGATTCTCCCAGACGACGCGGTGCTCCGGCCCGGCGGCATCCCGGCTCGGCCTAGGATGCCGTCATGGCTGCGCTGTGGAGGACGGCATGACCGCGTTCGAGGGTCTCGTCGGGGTCGAGCGGGTACGAGCGGATGCCGCGGCGCGCGGCCTCGACGTCGACGTGATCGAGCGCCCGGCGGCGCGCAGCCTCGAGGAGGCCGCCGAGCTCATGGGCATCACGCCGGCGGACATCGTGAAGTCGCTCGTCGTCAAGCGGAGCGACGACACGTACGTGTTCGCGCTCGTGCCCGGCGGGCGCAAGATCAGCTGGCCGAAGCTGCGGGCGCTGCTGTCGGTCAACAAGCTGCAGCTTCCGGATGCCTCGCTCGCACTCGCCGCGACCGGCTATGAGCGCGGCACGATCACCCCGCTCGGCTCGACGCACGCGTGGCCCGTCGTCATCGACGCGACGATCCCGGGCCGTCGTGTCTCGATGGGCGCGGGCGAGCACGGCCGGAGCCTGTTCGTCGACGCCGACGCGCTCGTGCGCGCGCTCGACGCCACGGTCGCCGACATCAGCGACCCCGAGTAGCGCGGTCCGTACTCGGCAGGCGCTCGCACATGCCCGCGAGGGGTCGCAACACGCTGTGTCGGCACGGATGCGGACGGCGTGTTGCGACCCCTCGCGAATGGGTCGACGCGAACCGAGCCCTACTCTCCCGGCGTCTCCGGGACGACGCAGACGTCGCCCTCGCAGACGATGCCCTCGCCGCCCAGCATGGTGAACGGCGACGCGCCCGCGCTCACGCCGCCGCCCCGTCGCGCTCGCCGGCGACCTGCGTCAGCACCTGGGCGAACACGTCGGCCGGCTGTGCGCCGGAGACCCCGTACTTGCCCTCGAACACGAAGAACGGCACGCCCTGGATGCCGTACGCGCCGGCCTGCGCGATGTCGGCCTGCACCGTGGCGCCGTACCGCCCCGACTCGAGGGCCTCGCGCGCGGCATCCGGGTCGAGCCCGACCTCTGCGGCCAGCCCGACGAGCTCGTCGATGCGGCCGACGTGGCGTCCCTCGGTGAAGTACGCGCGGAACAGGCGCTCCGACAGCTCGAGCTGGAGGCCCTGCTCCTTGGCGAAGTGCAGCAGCTCGTGCGCCTTCAGCGTCTTGGTGTGCTGCAGCGCGTCGAAGTCGTAGTCGAGGCCGGCGTTCGCGGCGACGCCGGTCACGTGCTGCAGCATCTGCTGCACGCGCTCGGCCGGCAGGCCCTTGTGGCCCGCGAGGAAGTCGACCTCGCTCCCCTCGAAGTCGACGGGCGTATCGGGCGCGAGCTCGAACGAGTGATACTCGATCTCGACCTCGGGCGCGTCGGCGCCGAGCGCGGCGATGCCGCCCTCGAGGTGCCGCGTGCCGATGTAGCACCAGGGGCAGGCGATGTCGGACCAGATGTCGATCTTGATGGGGGACGTCACGGTGTATGCGAACGGATGGAGTGCCGTCCGTATTCCCGTCGAGGTACGCGTCGTCCCGACATCCGCTCGGCCGCTCTATCGCGTCGCCGCATCGGGCGCGTCGACCGCCCCGCCGAACCGACGATTGCGCGAGGCGTACAGCTCGATCGCGCGCCACAGCTCGGTGCGGTCGAAGTCGGGCCAGAGCGTGTCGAGGAACACCATCTCGGCGTAGGCCGACTGCCAGAGCAGGAAGTTCGAGGTGCGCTGCTCCCCCGAGCTGCGCACGAACAGGTCGACGTCGGGCAGGTCGGGCACGTAGAGCCGCTTCTGGATGAGCTTCTCGGACACCGCAGAGGGGCGCAGCCGGCCGGATGCCACGTCGTCGGCGATCGATCGCACGGCATCGGTGATCTCGTTCCGCCCGCCGTAGTTGACGCACATCGTGAGGGTCAGGGTGTCGTTGCCGGCCGTGAGCTTCTCGGCGAACTGCAGCTCGTCGATGACCGAGCGCCACAGCCGCGGTTTCCGGCCGGCCCAGCGGATGCGCACGCCCCACTCGTTGAGCTGGTCGCGACGCCGGTGCAGCACGTCGCGGTTGTAGCCCATGAGGAAGCGCACCTCGTCGGGCGAGCGCTTCCAGTTCTCGGTCGAGAACGCGTACACCGAGAGGTGCTTCACGCCGATCTGCACGGCGCCGGCGACCACGTCGAGCAGCGCGACCTCACCGGCCTTGTGCCCCTCGATGCGCGTGAGTCCGCGACGGTTCGCCCAGCGGCCGTTGCCGTCCATGACGATCGCGACGTGCTCGGGCACGGCACCCTTCGGCAGCGCGGGCGGGTAGAGGCCGGTCCAGTCGATCGGGCGGTAGGGCACCGCATCCTTGTGGGTGTAGGGCTTGGGGGTCACTGCTGGGCCGTTTCTCGGGAGACGTGGGAAAGCGAGCGGAGGCCGCGCTCGAGGTGCCACTGGGCGTACGCGGCGACGATACCGCTCGCCTGCGCTCGGTCGCGCTCGGGGGCCGCCTCGGCGACGTCCCAGTCGCCGGCGAGCAGCGCACCGAGCAGGTCGACGGTGGATGGCGCGATCCGCGGCGTTCCCGGCGGCGCGCACTCGTCGCACACCACCCCGCCGAGTTGCACGACGACCGCGGTGTGCGGACCCTCGCGACCGCAGCGTGCGCAGTCGGCGAACGTCGGCGCCCACCCCGCGATGGCGAGCGCGCGCAGCAGGTAGGAATCGAGCGTGAGCGCCGCCCCGTGCTCGCGTCGCGAGAGCGAGCGCAGCGCGCCGACCAACAGCAGGTACTGCTGCAGCGACCCCTCGGCCTCGGTGAGCCGGTCGGCGGCTTCGACCATCGCGTTCGCGGCCGTGTAGGCGGCGTAGTCCTGGCTGATCTCAGCGCCGTACGCGCCGATCGTCTCGGCCTGCGTGATCACGTCGAGCGTGCGGCCCTCGTAGAGCTGCAGGTCGGCGACCATGAACGGTTCGAGCCGCGAGCCGAACTTCGACGCGGTGCGCCGGACGCCCCGCGCGACCGCCCGGACCTTGCCGTGGCGGCGCGTGAG
>DASTQT010000415.1:0-4404 GCA_035761605.1 Agromyces sp.
CAGCCAGCTCGGCAGCAGGTATGCGATCCAGAGCGTCGCGGCCACCGCCACGAGCACCCCACCACCGATCGCATCCATGGGTCAACGCTAGGTCACGGCGAGTCGGCCGAACCGCTCAGTACGGGGCGTGTCAGCGATCCCCCACCCGAAGGGGGGTGAGCGCCGCCGCCCGGTCGGCCGCGGGGATCGTCGCGGCTCCGGACGGCGCGCGGCCTTCGCGCCACCGGCGCAGCACGCCGCCGGGCACCTCCTCGGCGACGAGGGCGAACGCGAAGTGGTCGCGCCAGTCGCCGTCGATGTGGATGAAGCGGCGCCGGAGGCCCTCGTAGCGGAAACCGAGCTTCTCGACCACGCGCAGCGACGGGGCGTTCTCCGGGCGGATGCAGATCTCCATGCGGTGCAGGCGCAACGCGAGGAAGCAGTGGTCGGTCGCGAGGGCCACCGCGGCTGGAGTGATGCCGCGGCCGGCCATGTCCTTCGCGACCCAGTACCCGATGGACGCCGACGACAGCGAGCCGTGCGTGATCGAGGACACGTTGAGCTGGCCGACGAGCTCGCCGTCCCACTCCATGATGAACGGCAGCGCGGTGCCGGCCCTGGCGTGCGCGGTGAGGTTGCGGATGCTCGCGCGCGTGTCGATGATCGACCCGCCACCCGGATAGGTGGCCTCCCAGCGCCGCAGCCAGCCGCGGTTGTCGAGCAGCACGCGCTCCAGCGGGCGCGCGTCGCGCGCGCGGATCGGCCGGAGGGTCAGCGACCCGTCGGAGAGGGTCGGAACGGATGCCGCGGGCACCTCAGCCTCGTTCGAGTCCTGCCGAGAACTCGGCCAGCCACGTGCGGAGTTCGGGTCCGAGGTCGTCGCGGTCGACCGCGAGCTGGACGACCGCCTTGATGTAGGCGAGCTTGTCGCCGGTGTCGTACCGGCGGCCTCGGAAGACGACGCCGTAGACGCCGCCGGTGCCCTCGACGTCGCTCGCCATCTCCATGAGCGCGTCGGTGAGCTGGATCTCGCCGCCCTTGCCCGGCGGGGTCCGATCGAGCACCGCGAACACCTCGGGCTTCAGGACGTAGCGGCCGATGACCGCGTAGTTCGAGGGCGCGACCTCCTTCGCCGGCTTCTCGACGAGGCCCGTGATGCGGACCACGTCGGGGTCGTCGGTCGGCTCGACCTCGGCCGCGCCGTACAGGTGGATGCTGTCGGGATCGACCTCGAGGAGCGCCACGATCGTGGCATCCCGCTTCGCCTGCTCGTCGAGCATGCGCGTCAGGAGCACGTCGCGCGCGTCGATGAGGTCGTCGCCGAGCAGTACGGCGAACGGCTCGTCGTTCACGTGCATCTGGGCGCGCTGCACCGCATGGCCGAGGCCCTTCGGGTCGCCCTGGCGCACGTAGTGGATCTGGGCCAGGTCGGTGGCTTCGTTCACCTTCTGCAGCTTGGCGGTGTCGCCCTTCGCCTCGAGCGTGGCCTCGAGCTCGGCCACGCGGTCGAAGTGGTTCTCGAGCGCGTTCTTGTTCCGCCCCGTGATCATGAGCACGTCGGTCAGGCCCGCCTGGACGGCCTCCTCGACGACGTACTGGATGGCGGGCTTGTCGACGACCGGCAGCATCTCCTTGGGCATCGCCTTCGTCGCGGGCAGGAACCGGGTTCCGAGTCCCGCGGCAGGGATGACGGCCTTCGTGATCCGATCTGTCATGGCCTTCAGCGTAGCCGTACCCGGTGCCGGTTCCCCGTGCGGCGGGTCCTAGGATGGCTGCCATGCCCGACGATCCGACCGTGGTCAAGCGGATCCTCCGCGCCGAGTTGAGGGAGCGCCGGCAGAACATGCCCGCGCACGAGCGCGAGCTCGCCAGCGAGGGCTTCACGTCGCGACTCCAGGAACTCGTCGGATCCACCGGCGCCACCTCGCTCTCGTGCTACCTGTCGATGCCGACGGAGCCCGACACCCGGCCGTTCGTGCGCTGGGCCGAGGCGAACGGCGTGCGCGTGCTCTTCCCCGTGACCCGGGAGGACGGCCTGCTCGACTGGACGGTCGGCGAGGAGGAGGACGAGGTCACGGGCCTGCACGGCATGCCCCAACCCGTCGGCGAGCTGCTCGGTCCGATGGCGATCAACGACGTCGACCTGATCCTCGTGCCCGCCGCCGCGGTGGATGCCACGGGCATGCGCCTGGGCTGGGGACGCGGCTATTTCGACAAGACCCTCGGTTCGATGGGAAAATGTCCTCCGGTGTACGCCATCGTCTTCGACGGCGAGTTCGTCGAGGAGGTGCCGCGGGAGGTGCACGACCAGCCGGTGAACGGCGTCGTGACCCCCACGCGCATCGTCGCGTTCTGAGCTTCCCGGCGTACGCCCCCACTGCCACCGACGGATCGCGGGAGCCTTCCATGCCCACTTACTCGTACCGCTGCACGGAGTGCGGCGACGCCTTCGACATCCAGCAGTCCTTCACCGACGATTCGCTCACCGAGTGTCCCGCCTGCCGCGGGAAGCTGCGCAAGCTGTTCAGCGCGGTCGGCGTGACCTTCAACGGGTCGGGCTTCTACCGCACCGATTCACGCGCAGGGGCGTCGTCGGGTTCCTCCTCGTCGAGCTCGACCTCGTCCGGCTCGTCCGCGGACTCCGGGTCCGGGTCCGGCTCGGGCTCGGGCTCGGGCTCGGGCTCATCCGCAGCCTCGTCGACGACGACGAGCAGCTCGGCGAGCGCCGCGTAGTCCTGCTCCAGCTCGACCGCCCATCCGAACCAATGGAAACGAAGGGAGTCCGTCGCGTGCTCAAGGGATTCAGGGAGTTCATCCTCCGCGGGAACGTCATCGACCTCGCGGTCGCCGTCGTCATCGGCGCCGCGTTCACCGCGGTCGTCAACTCGATCGTGACCAACGTCTTCAACCCGCTGATCGGCGCGCTGTTCCGCGCCGACAGCCTGGACACCGCGCTGGTCCTCGAGATCCCGACGACCGACGGGAGTTCCGCCGAGGTGAAGTTCGGTGCCGTCGTCGGGGCGATCCTCACCTTCGCGATCGTCGCCGCGGTCGTCTACTTCGTCTTCGTCATGCCGATGAACGTGCTGAAGGAGCACGCCGAGGCGCGTCGGAAGGCCGGCGAACCGAAGCCGGAGGATCCGGAGACCGAACTGACGCTGCTCACCGAGATCCGCGATCTCCTCGCGACCGACCGGGCGACCGCATCGGGCACCTACCGCGGCGACTGACCGCCCGCGCGAACGACACGGAGCGCCCCCTCGCACCCGCGAGGCGGGCGCTCCGCCGTCTCACCAGTGCGGCGGGCGCTCGCGCGTGATGCGATCGTCGTCGGGGCGGCCCGGCCGGCGAGCCGGCTGCTCGGCATCGTCGTGCGCCCCGGGCACTGCGGTCTCGGGCTCGGGGTCCGTTCCGGGCGCCGGGGTCAGCCGGGCGCGGCGGCCGCCCCGCGATCGCTCGACGCGCTGACGCGGTTCACCGTCCTCGGTCATCCCGCTGCGGGCTCCTCGCTCGGCTCGGCCCTGCCGAGGACTGCGGCGACGCGCTCGGCGACCGACTCGGGATCGCCGAACAGCTCGAAGCTGTGCACGCGCAGGTAGTGCCATCCGAGACGCCGCAGCACGTCGGGACGCAGTCGCAGCGACTCGCGCAGGCTCTGCCCCGCGAGCGCCGGGTCGGTCTCGACGACGACCGCCTTCCCCGCGTGCGCCGCCGCGAGCGAGAGCGTGCCTCGGTGGCCGACGCTCGTGCGGATGCCGCGACGCTCGAGCCGTCGGGCGAGGTCGACGAGCATGGGGTCGCCGACGCCCGGTGCGCGCGGTGCGGACTGCTGCTGCTCGGTCTCGGCGAGCACGTTCGCGAGCGCGATCACGCCGTGCCGCTGCCGGTCCTCCTCGATGTCATCGGGCCGGAACGCCGAGACGATGTCCATCGAGCGGCGCGCACGGGTCATCGCGACCGCCAGCAGCCGTTCGCCCCCGGGCTCGCCGAGCGAGCCGAAGTTCGACAGCAGGCGCCCGTGCGGCGTACGGCCGAAGCCGATCGAGAAGATCACTCGGTCGCGGCTCTGGGCGACCGCCTGCTCGAGCGTGAGCACCGTGAACGGCTCGGCGCGGTCGCGCAGGATGAAGTCGGAGAGGTCGGTGCGCTTGGCGAACGCCGCGAGCACGGACTGGTGCACGCGCGCGGCGTGTCGCGCGCTCGCGGTGATGACCATGAGCGATTCCCGCGGGCGCTTCACCGCGTGCTCCATGACGAGCTCGACGACCTTCATGACCTCGGCGTCGAGGCTCTCGACCGTGCCGGTGACCGGGTCGGGCAGTCCGTTGCCGCGCACGTAGTGCAGCCCGAGGCTGCCGTGGCCGAGGAAGCTGCCCGCCCAGGGCATGGACACGATGCGACCGCCGTAGAAGCGACGGTTGACGA
>DASTQT010000416.1:0-4026 GCA_035761605.1 Agromyces sp.
GTCACGCACTGAACCGGGCTCGTACGGACTCGCCCCCGGTCGGCCGCATCGAACCGGAAAGCGCTCTCCGCAGCCGTGGGCGACATCCTGACACGTTTCGCGCCACACTCACAAGGGGCACATCGGAACCGCGTTCCCACCCGATTCGTCGCCGCCCGAACGACGCCCAGGCGCCGCGTCCGCCGGAAACGGCCGCGCCCAGCTCGCCCGCACCGGGCTCGCCGCAGTGCTCCCCCGATTTCCCGGCGCACGCCGCCGAGTTCCGCCGCTCTGAGGGTCGACCCGCAGAGCAGCGGAACTCGCGACAGGTGGGCGGCGAGGAAACGGGTGTTGCGCGATCGGTGCGGCCTGCTCTACACTCGGGTAAACGCTTTCCCGCAGCGGTGCGGCGGCCGGTCCGTCGCCCGCTCCCGGCTCGAAGAGGAACATCACCGTGGCAGACGCGACGACCCCGAAGACCATCGGCATCATCATGAACGGCGTGTCCGGCCGCATGGGATACCGCCAGCACCTCGTGCGCTCCATCCTCGCGATCCGCGAGCAGGGCGGCGTCGAGCTGAGCGACGGCACGCGCGTGCAGGTCGAGCCGCTCCTCGTCGGCCGCAGCGAGGCCAAGCTCGCCGAGCTCGCCGCGAAGCACGGCCTCGAGCACTGGACCACCGACCTCGACGCCGCGCTCGCCGACGACCGCTGGCAGATCTACTCCGACTTCCTCGTCACGAAGGCGCGCGCCGCCGCGCTGAAGAAGGCGATCGCGGCCGGCAAGGCGATCTACACCGAGAAGCCGACCGCCGAGAGCTTCGAAGAGGCCCTCGAGCTCGCGAAGCTCGCCGAGGCCGCGGGCATCAAGAACGGCGTCGTGCACGACAAGCTCTACCTCCCCGGCCTGCAGAAGCTGAAGCGGCTCATCGACTCCGGCTTCTTCGGCCGCATCCTCAGCGTCCGCGGCGAGTTCGGCTACTGGGTGTTCGAGGGCGACTGGCAGCCCGCCCAGCGACCGAGCTGGAACTATCGCGCCGAGGACGGCGGCGGCATCATCGTCGACATGTTCCCGCACTGGAACTACGTGCTGGAGAACCTCTTCGGCCGCGTCGAGTCGGTGTACGCGAAGGCGGTCACCGAGATCCCCGAGCGCGTCGACGAGCAGGGCAACACATATGCGGCCACGGCGGATGACGCGGCCTACGCGATCTTCGAACTCGAGGGCGGCATCACCGCGCAGCTCAACTCCAGCTGGACCACGCGCGTGAACCGCGACGAGCTCGTCGAGTTCCAGGTCGACGGCACGCACGGATCCGCGGTCGTGGGTCTGTTCGGCTGCAAGATCCAGCCGCGCAACGCGACGCCGAAGCCCGTGTGGAACCCCGACCTCGCCGACGAGCACGACTACGCGACCGACTGGATCGAGAGCCCCGGCAACCGCGACTTCCAGAACGGCTTCAAGGAGCAGTGGGAGGAGTTCATCCGCCACGTCGTCGAGGACGCCCCGAACCACTACGACTTCCTCGCCGGCGCGCGCGGCGTCCTCCTCGCCGAGGAGGGCCTGCGCTCGAATGCCGAGGGCCGTCGCATCGAGATCCCGGTCGTGTCGCTCGACGCCCCGGTCGAGACGGTCGACGTCCCGGGTGACGCGTCCGCCCTCACGGGAGCGCGCTGACATGACCGCGCTCACCCTCCTCGACGCGGACGGCACGACGCGCGCCGTCGCGCTGGCCCCCGCGCCATCCTTCGCCAAGCCCCGACGCCCGCTCCAGTCGCGCGTCGCCTACGCCGCCGCCCACGTGGTGCCGAAGGCGCACGCCGACAACACGCCGGGGCAGCCGGCCGAGATCGACTGGGACGCGACCCTCGCCTTCCGCCACCACGTGTGGTCGTGGGGCCTCGGCGTCGCGGACGCCATGGACACCGCGCAGCGCAACATGGGCCTCGATGCGGCCGCGACGCGCGAACTCATCTCCCGCAGCGCGGCCGAGGCCGCGTCGGCGGGCGGAAGCCTCGTCGTCGGCGTGAATACGGACCACGTCGGCGACGAGTCCATCTCCCTCGAGCAGGTGATCGACGCCTACACGGAGCAGTTGCACCATGCCGAGGATGCCGGCGCGGGCGTCGTGCTCATGGCGAGCCGCCACCTGGCGCGCGCGGCGCAGAACGCCGACGACTACCGCCGCGTCTACCGCGAGGTGCTCGCCGCGGCGAGCGCGCCCGTCGTGCTGCATTGGCTCGGCACCGCGTTCGACCCGGCCCTGGAGGGGTACTTCGGGTCGACCGACACGGATGCCGCGGCCGGCACGCTCCTGCAGGTCATCGAGGCGAACCGCGACAAGGTGCAGGGCGTGAAGATGAGCCTGCTCGACGCCGACGCCGAGATCGCCGTGCGACGCCGCCTGCCCGAGTCGGCCCGCATGTTCACGGGCGACGACTTCCACTACGTCGGCCTCATCGAGGGCGACGAGCAGGGCCACTCCGACGCGCTGCTCGGCGCGTTCGCGGCGCTCGCGCCGAACGCGTCGGCCGCGATCCAGGCCCTCGACCACGACGACGTCGCCGAATACCGCCGCATCCTCGGCCCGACCGAGGAGCTCTCGCGCCAGGTCTTCGCCGCCCCGACGTACTACTACAAGACCGGCGTGGCGTTCCTGTCGTGGCTGAACGGCCACCAGGCGGCGTTCCAGATGGTCGGCGGCCTGCACGCGGCGCGCAGCCTGCCGCACCTGTCGCGCATCGTCGAGCTCGCGAACGGCTCGGGCGCGCTCGAGCGTCCCGAGCTCGCCGCGGCGCGCTGGCACGAACTGCTCACGATCAACGGCGTCGACACGAGCGCACGCCCGGCCGGCACCGAGGCGACGGATGGCACACCCGCGCCCGCCACGGCCGACGCCGCCGCCCAGCCCGAGGTGGGAGTCCCGGCATGAGCGCGCACCCCCGCCTCTCGCTGAACCAGGCGACCATCAAGCACGCGTCGCTGCAGGAGGCGCTCGACGTCACGGCGGCGGGCGGCTACCAGGCGATCGGCCTGTGGCGCGAGCCCGTGGCCGAGGTCGGCCTCGCCGAGGCATCCGCTCGCCTCACCGACTCGGGGCTGCGCTTCACGAGCCTCTGCCGCGGCGGCTTCTTCACGATGCCCGAGGGCCCCGAGCGCCGCGCGTCGATCGACGACAACCGCCGCGCGATCGAGGAGACCGCGACGCTCGCCGCCGCGGGGGCCGACGGCTCGACAGCCGTGCTCGTGCTCGTCGCGGGCGGCATCCCCGAGGGGTCGAACGACCTCGCCGGGGCGCGCGCCCGCGTCGCCGATGCACTCGCCGAGCTCGCTCCCGACGCCGAGGCAGCCGGCGTGCAGCTCTCGATCGAGCCGCTGCACCCGATGTACGTCTCCGACCGCGCGGTCGTCTCGACGCTCAAGCAGGCGCTCGACCTCGCGGCGCCGTTCGCGCCCGAGGTCGTCGGCGTCGAGGTCGACACGTTCCACGTCTGGTGGGACCCGGAGGTGCTCGACCAGGTCGCGCGCGCCGGCCGCGAGGGCCGCATCGCGAGCTACCAGGTGTGCGACTGGATGGCCCCGCTGCCCGCCGACGTGCTGCTCGCCCGCCACTACCCCGGCGACGGCGTGATCGACTTCGCGTCGTTCACGCGTGCCGTCGAGGCGACGGGCTACGACCGCGACATCGAGGTCGAGCTCTTCAACGCCGACATCTGGGCCACGCCGTACGCCGACGTGGTCGCCCGCACCGCGGCATCCTTCGACACCGTGGTCGCGCCGTACCTCGCACCGGCCCCCGCCGGGGTGCCCGCGCGCTGACGACCCTGCGCCCATCTGCAACCGACGCACGCCGAAACGCCCTTCCGCGAGCTGCACAGGGCCGAATCGCGTGAGTCGGTCGGCGTGGGCGGGAGCGGGGCCGGGTCAGTCGAGCCGCACGATCGGCGGCAGGCGGTACGAGCCGTCGAGCACCGATGCCTGCGGCTGGTAGATGCGCACCATCGGCCGGAAGTCGCCCTCGGGCGTCGGCAGCCAGTTCGCGGCCG
>DASTQT010000417.1:0-5018 GCA_035761605.1 Agromyces sp.
GAACCGCGTGCCGTCGGCCGCGACGCGCACCACCCGCTCGAGCCCGGTCGGCGGCGGCACGACCCCGAGGCCGGCGTCGGTGAGCACGTCGTCGACGAACGCCCCGAGGTGGGCGCCGTCGAGCTTCGTCGACACGTACCAGGCCGCGCCGTCGCCGAGCGCGTTGCGCGTAATCGCGGGCAGCCCGGCCGCCGGCCCGTCGATGTAGTGCTCGACCGCCTCGGCGCCCTCGAGCACGATCTCGTCGGTCCACACCGTGCCCGACGAGCCGCCCGTCACGGCGACGCGGCCGCCCTCGCGGAGCGGCTGGAACTCCTCGATCGAGAGCCCGAGCACGTCGCGCTGGCGCCCGGGGAAGGGCCCCGCCGGCACCGCGTCGTGCTCGTCGACGATGCCCGAGAAGTACGACACCGCGAGCGTGCCGCCGCCCTCGACGTACGCGCGCAGGTTCGCCGACGACGCCTCGTCGAGCAGGTACAGCGACGGCGCGAACACCGCGCGGTACCCCGACAGGTCGTGCGACGGGTGCACGAAGTCGACCGTCACGCCGAGCTTCCACAGCTCGGCGTAGAACGCCTCAACGCGCTCGCGGTGCGACACGTCGACGGACGGGCGCCATTCGAGGTCCTGCGCCCAGAACGACTCGGTGCTCCAGACGACGGCGACGGATGCCTCGACCCGGCTGCCGCGCAGCTCGGAGACGCCGCCGAGCAGCTCGCCGAGGCCGACCACCTCGCGCCACACGCGCGACGAGCGCCCCGCGTGGGGCAGCATCGCGGAGTGGAACTTCTCCGCGCCGAACCGGCTCGCGCGGAACTGGAAGAACAGGATCCCGTCGGCGCCCCGCGCGAGGTGCGAGATCGAGTTCCGGGCGAGCTCGCCCGGGCGCTTGGCGACGTTGCGCGGCTGCCCGTTCACGGCCGAGGTCGAGTGCTCCATGAGCAGCCAGGGATTCCCGGCGGCGAGCGAGCGCGTGAAGTCCGCGTCCATCGCGAGCATCACGTGCGCGTCGAGGCGCGACGCCGTGAGGTAGTGGTCGTTCGACACGAGGTCGACCTCGGGCGCCCAGCGCCAGTAGTCGACCGACGGGCAGCTCGTGGCCATGAAGTTCGTCGTGATCGGCTGCTTCGCATGCCGGCGGATCGCGTCGCGCTCGAGGATGAAGCACTCGAGCAGCGCGTCGGATGAGAAGCGCGCGTAGTCGAGTCGGTGCGCCGGGTTCGACACGCTCGCTGACGTGCGCGGGGCGTCGACCTCGTCGAACGAGCCGTACACCTGGCCCCAGAAGGTGGTGCCCCAGGCGCGGTTGAGCGCGTCGACCGAGCCGTACCGGGCGGTGAGCCAGCGCCGGAAGTTGAGCACGGATGCCTCGTCGTAGCTGTCGGACACCGGGGCGCCGTACTCGTTGTGCACGTGCCACATCACGACGGCCGGATGGTGCGTGTACCGCTCCGCGAGCCTCTCGGCGATCGCGGCGGCCGCGCGCCGGTACTCGGGCGAGCTCGGCGACACGATGCCGCGCGAGCCGAACCCGAGCGGAAGGCCGTCGCGCGTCACGGGTCGCGCGTGCGGGTAGGCCTTCCAGAACCATGCGGGCGGCACGGTCGTGGGCGTGCCGAGGTCGACGTCGATGCCGGCGCCCGCGAGCAGGTCGAGCACCTCGTCGAGGAACGAGAAGTCGAACTCGCCCTCGCGCGGCTCGAGCAGCGCCCACGAGAAGATGCCGACCGAGACGAGGTTCACGCCCGCCTCGCGCATGAGCTCGATGTCCTCGAGCCAGGTCTCGCGATCCCATTGCTCGGGGTTGTAGTCGCCGCCGAACCGGATGGCCGAGGTGCCCGGGATCCAGCCGGTGCGGGCGGATGGCTCGGGCATGGCGGATGGCGTGGAGGCGACCTCGTGGGCGGTCGGCGCGGGGTGCGAGGGCATGGAGCGATCTCCCTTGATGACTGTGTGCGCTCACAGTTCTAGCACACACCGTACGCGCAGCAACATCCGTCGTCTCATGAGTTGACAGGAAAGCTGCCGTGTGTATTACTGGGATCGCTCACAGGCACACCGTCGTCCGATCCGGTCGCGCGGGAGCCAGGGGCATCCCGCGATCACAGCTTCCACAGCTTTCGACAAGGAGGACGAATGCGTGCAGCATTCCGCACCGGCGCCATCGCGACGGTCGCCGCAGCAGCGCTCATCATGACCGGTTGCGCCGCCGACGGCGGGTCGGAGGGCACCGCCGACGACCCGATCGAGCTCACCTACTGGGCCTGGGCGCCCAACCTCGACAAGGTCGTCGACCTCTGGAACGAGGAGCACCCCGAGATCCAGGTGACCGTCAACAAGCAGGACGGCGGCGACCCGGCCATCACCAAGCTGCTCACGGCCATCAAGGCCGGCAGCGGCGCGCCCGACCTGATCCAGGCCGAGTACCAGAAGATCCCGACGCTCGTCGCATCGGACGCGCTCGCCGACCTCGCCGGCGCCGTCGACGGCGACCTCGCCGGGCAGTTCCCCGCGGGCGTATGGGACTCGGTCACGCTCGGAGGCGACGCGGTCTACGCGATCCCGCAGGACACCGGCCCCATGATGTTCTACTACCGCGCCGACATCTTCGAGGCGAACGGCCTCACCGTGCCCACCACGTGGGACGAGTACGCCGAGACCGCTCGCGCACTGCACACCGCCGACCCGTCGAAGTACCTCGGCACGTTCTCGGCCAACGACGCCGGCTGGTTCGCCGGCCTCGCGCAGCAGGCGCACGCCGAGTGGTGGTCGATCGACGGCGAGGCCTGGGGCGTCGGCATCGACGAGGAGCCCACGCAGCAGGTCGCCGAGTACTGGGGCGGGCTCGTCGAGGAGGGCGTCATCGACAACAAGCCCATGTACACGCCCGAGTGGAACGCCGCGCTCAACGACGGCACGCAGGCGGGCTGGCTCGGCGCCGTGTGGGGTCCGGGCGTACTGAGCGGCAACGCCGCCGACACCGCCGGCCTCTGGGAGGCCGCCCCGCTGCCCACGTGGGACGGCGAGGCCTCGAACGGCAAGTGGGGCGGCTCGTCGACCGCGGTCACCACGCAGTCGAAGCACGTCGAGGCCGCGACCGAGTTCGCGACCTGGCTGAACACCGACCCCGAGGCGGTGCAGGCGCTCGTCGAGACCGCCGGCATCTACCCGGCGGCGACGGATGCCGCGGCATCCGCCCTCACCGAGGCGCCCGAGTTCTTCAGCAACCAGCCCGACTTCTACGACGTCGCCGCCGAGGCCGCCGCCGCGGTCGCGCCGTTCCAGTACGGCCCGAACGTGAACGTCGCGTTCAGCGCCTACAACGACGAGTTCGCGAAGGCCGCCGAGGCGAAGTCCACGGCGGCGTTCCTCGAGGCCGTCGCGGCCATGCAGAAGGTCACGGTCGACGACCTCGAGTCGAGCGGCTTCACGGTCGCCGAGTAGCAGGTTCCGGTGGTCGAGTAGGCGCGCCAGCGCCGTATCGAGACCTCGCCCTCGGGTCTCGGTACGCCGGCTTCGCGCGGCTACTCGACCGCCGGACTTCACCGAAGCGGCTACTCGACCACCGAACTCACGAAGGAGTCACGCATGACCGCCGCCATCACCGCCAGCCCCGCGGCATCCGCTCGCCCCCGGCGCCGCCGTGACCTCACGCCGTGGGCGATGCTCACGCCGGCCATCGTGCTGTTCACGCTGTTCATGGCCGCGCCGATCGTCTACACCGTGATCCTCTCCTTCCAGAAGGAGGTCGTGACGGGCTTGGGCCTCGGCTCGGGCTCGCGCAGCCGCGAGTTCGCCGGGCTCGAGAACTACGTCGCGTCGCTCACGAGCCCCGAGTTCCTCGCGAGCGTGGGTCGCGTGCTCGTGTACGGGCTCATCCTCGTGCCGACGATGCTCGGCCTCGCGCTGCTGTTCGCGCTGCTGCTCGACGCGCGCCGCACGGGCGCCAAGGGCTTCTCGCGCGTCTCGATCTTCCTGCCGTACGCGGTGCCGGCGGTGATCTCGTCGCTGCTGTGGGGCTTCCTCTACCTGCCCGCGGTCAGCCCGTTCTACTGGATCTTCGAGCAGCTCGGCTGGGACGACGTGCCGTCCCTGCTCTCACCGGGCCTCGTGATCTTCGCGATCGCGAACATCGGCCTCTGGGGCGGCGTCGGATTCAACATGATCGTGATGTACACCTCGCTGAAGGCGGTGCCGCAGGAGATCTACGAGGCCGCGCGCATCGACGGCGCCTCCGAGGCGCAGATCGCGTGGCGCATCAAGATCCCGATCATCATGCCGGCGCTCATCATGACCGCGCTGTTCTCGATGATCGCGACGCTGCAGGTGTTCGCCGAGCCGACCACGCTGCGTCCGCTCACCAACAGCCTGTCGACGACGTGGTCGCCGCTCATGCTCGTGTACCGCGACGCGTTCACGCGAGACGACATCTACAGCGCCGCCGCGACGTCCGTGATCATCGCGGCCGCGACGTTCGCGCTCTCGTTCCTGTTCCTCCGCGTCGTGCAGCGACGCGCCTTCGGTCAGGAGGACTGACCCATGCCCGTCACCGGCGACACCCTCACCACCGAGACGCGGGCGGCCGTGCTGCCCGAGGTCGCGACCTCCGCTCACCGTGGCGCTGGCCCGGGTCGCGCCCGTCGCGACCGCGACCTCCGCCGCGCCCCCGCATCGAAGGGCGACCAGCGGATGCCGCTGGCCCTCGGCTCCACCGCCGTGCTGCTGCTCGGCGCGCTGTATTGCCTGCTCCCGGTCGCCTGGGTGCTCATCGCGTCGACCAAGGACGCCGCCGAGCTGTTCTCGACGTTCACATTCGCGCCGTCCACGCACCTGTGGGACAACATCGTCGAGCTCACCGCCTACCGCGACGGCCTCTACTGGCGGTGGATGCTGAACACCGCGCTCTACGCCGGCGTGGGCGCCGTGATCTCGACCTACGTGTCGGCGATCTCCGGCTACGCGCTCGCGAAGTACACGTTCGCGGGCAAGGGCGTCGTGTTCAAGGTGCTGCTCATGGG
>DASTQT010000418.1:0-2447 GCA_035761605.1 Agromyces sp.
CAGGCCATGCTCGCCGGCATCGCGCTCGACTTCCTCGTGGCATCCGTCACGGGCGTCTCGATGCCCGTGCTATGGGCCGTCGTCTGCCAGACGATCGTCGTGATCCTCGCGATCTTCGGCCACGAGGGCATCGCGCGCGTCGAGCCCTGGCTCGCGGCGCTCATGCTCGCGATCATGGCGTTCATCTTCATCGTCGCCTTCACGACGTTCGCGCCGGCCGAGTACGCCGGCATCCCCGTCGACGAGTCGATCGGCTACACGCCGATCCTCGTGCTCGACGTGGTGATCGCGACGGCCATCTCATGGACCGTGCTCTCGGCCGACTTCAACCGGTTCGCGCGCGACAGCAAGGCCGGCATCGTCGGCTCGGGCGTGGGCTACAGCCTCTCGACGATCATCTCGATGTCGCTCGGCGCGACCGCGATCTCGTACGTCGTGCTCTCGGGCGGCGAGGCGATCCCGTTCGACCCGGTGACGATCGTCGAGCCGTTCGGCTGGCCGTTCGCGATCGTGATCTTCCTCTCGGTCATGGCGACGAACACGATGGTCGTCTACGGCATGGTCACGTCGGTCGTGAACGCGGTGCCGGGCACGCGCGTGAAGTTCCTGCCGACCGCGCTGATCCTCGGCCTGATCTCGATCATCGGCGCGACCTTCTTCGGGCTGCTCAACCAGTTCACGACGTTCCTCGTGCTGATCGGCGCGCTGTTCGCCCCGGTGTTCGCGATCATGATCGCCGACTACTACATCGTCAAGCGCGGCGCGTACACGCCCGACATCCTGCATCCGCGCGGCGGACGGTACTGGTACCTCGCGGGCGTGAACTGGGCGGCGATCGCGTCGTGGGCCGTCGGCGCGGTCGCGGTCTACCTGTGGACCTACGTGTGGCCGACGCCGATCGGCGCGACGATCCCGGGCTTCGCTCTCACGTTCGTGCTCTACCTGCTGCTCTCGCTCCGCGAGCGGGCGAAGCACCCCGCCGAGCCGAGCCACCACCTCAGCCGCGTGCCCCTCGGCACCGCCACGGGCACCGGCACCGGTGCCGGCGCGTGACCGGAGCCCGCGTGCGCGACCTCAGCCACCCGATCGCCGACGGCATGATGGTGTACCCCGGTGACCCCGGGGTCCACCTCGCGCCCGCCCTCGAGCTCGACCGCGACGGCGCCGCCGTGACGTCGATCCGGATGGGGTCGCACACGGGCACGCACGTCGACGCGCCCGCGCACACGGTCGCCGGCGGCCGCACGATGGATGCGGTGGGGCTCGACGAGCTCGTCGGCGAGGCGCTCGTGCTGCACGTCGACGGGCTCGACGACCGCGCGATGATCGGCGTGGACGACCTCGGCGAGCTGCCCGACCGGGTGCCTGCCATCGTCGTGGTCGACACCGGGTGGTGGCGCCACTTCGGCACCGAGCGCGCGCTGCGCCATCCGGCACTGGATGCCGCCGCCGCGCGCGGGCTCGTCGCGCGCGGGATGCGCGTGCTCGCGGTCGACACCCTGAGCCCCGACCCGACGGATGTCGCGGGCACGACGTCGTTCCCCGTGCACGAGGTGGTGCTCGGCGCCGACGGGCTGATCGTCGAGAACCTGACGAACCTCGAGGGACTGCCCGAGCGCGTGCGGGTGGGCTTCTTCCCGCTGCGGCTCGCCGGCGACGGCGCGCCCGTCCGCGCGGTCGCCTTCGATACGGCTGTGCTGGTCGAGTAGGCGCGCCGGCGCCGTATCCAGACCCCCGACGGTCTCGATACGCGCCTGCGGTGCTACTCGACCACCACAGGGGGCGCGGGGCAGACTGGGGCGATGGACCCGGTGCAAGCGCTCGAGGAGATCGCGACGCTGCTCGAGGTGCAGCTCGCCTCGCCGTTCAAGGCGAAGGCGTTCCGTCGCGCGGCCGCCGCGATCGCGCCGCTGTCCAGCGACGAGGTGCGCGCCCGCGCCGCCGACGGCCGTCTGAAGCGCACTCCGGGCATCGGCGACTCGAGTCTCGGCGTCATCGTCGAAGCGCTCGCGGGGGGTGTGCCCTCGTACCTCGCCGACCTCCGCGAGAAGGCGGGCGCCGAGTCCCGCACCGGCCTGCGCGCACTGCTGAAGGGCGACCTGCACGCGCACTCCGAGTGGTCGGACGGCACGACGAGCATCGCCGCGATGGCGCGCGCCGCGACATCCGCCGGGCTCGAGTACTTCGCCCTGACCGACCACTCGCCGAACCTGCGCGTCGCGAACGGGCTGTCGCCCGAGCGGCTCGAATCGCAGCTCGAGATCGTCGCCGCGCTGAACGCCGGGCTGGGCGAGGGCGACGGCGACCCCGACGCGCGCGACCGCGGCGATCTCGGCGTGCGGATCCTCACGGGCATCGAGGTCGACATCCTCGAGGACGGCACGCTCGACCAGCGTCGCGACCTGCTCGACCGACTCGACGTCGTGGTGGCGAGCGTGCACTCGAAG
>DASTQT010000419.1:0-2032 GCA_035761605.1 Agromyces sp.
GCGTCATCGTGGTCGGCATGGACGGTCGGGAGGTCGCCGTACCCTTCGACCCGGACCACGTGGGACGCATCGACCTCGAGGCGGGGACGCTCACGGTCACCCCGGCACCGGGCTGAGTCGTCGCGGACGCGACCGAGCTCCGTCGGTGAGCCCGATTGTGAGGGCTCACACCGTGTCGACGATCCGGACGACGATCTCCGGTGCATTCCGCGCATTCATGACGATCTGGTGTTGTGTGCCGGTGATTGTGAGCGATAACATCGCGCCTGTCTCTGTCTGCGACCCGGCCGCGATGCCGGGACCGTCCGAAGGATCGCGCAATGAAGCACACCGTCGTTCGACGAACACTGGCGGGGGTGACCGCGGCCCTGGTCGGCGCGTCGGTCGTCCTCACCTCGACCCCGCCGGCGCTCGCCGCGGTCGACGACCGCCTCGTCGTCCATTACGCCCTCGACGAGACGAGCGGCTCGGTCGCCGCCGACCTCTCCGGCAACGGCCGTGACGCGACGTTCGTCGGCGCGCCGCAGCTCACCGGCGGGGAGGGCGTGCGGCTCGACGGCGTCGACGACCACGTCCGGCTGCCCGACAACCTCCTCGCCGGGCTCACCTCCATCACCGTCAGCACCGAGGTGCTGATCCGTCCCACGCAGGCGACGCCCTACTTCATCTACGGCATGGGCAACACCAGTTCGGGCGCCGGCAACGGCTACCTGTTCTCGACCGGCAACGCGTACCGCTCGTCGATCGCGACCGGCAACTGGTCGACCGAGCAGACCGTGAACAGCGGCGCCAACCTCGCCCGCGGCGTGTGGAAGACCATCACCTACACGCTCGACGACGCGACGAACACCGCGCGGATCTACCTCGACGGCGTGCAGGTCGCGCAGAACACGAACGTCACGACCACGCCCGGCTCGATCGGCGCCGGCGCGACCACGGCGAACTACCTCGGGCGGTCGGTCTACACGGCCGATCGGTACCTCGCGGGCAGCCTCCGCGACTTCCGCATCTACGACGCCGCGCTGACGGCCGCCGAGGTCGCGGCCCTGCCGCCCGGCGCGCAGACCCGGGTCGATCGCGACCTCGCCGTGCTCGACCTCGGCGACCTGTCGGCGGTCGAAGCGGATGTCGCGCTGCCGACCTCCGGCGTCAACGGCTCCGCGATCGCGTGGCAGTCGAGCGATCCCGCGGTGATCTCGAACACGGGCGCCGTCACCCGCCCCGCGGCATCCGCCGGCGACGCCACCGTGACGCTCACCGCGACCCTCACGACCGGCGGCGCAAGCGCCACGAAGGCGTTCGAGGCGACCGTGCTCGCCGAGGCCGACGATCAGGGCATCGTCGACGCGGCCGCCGCAGGCCTCGCGATCACGAACATCGACGACGTGCGCGGCAACCTGACGCTTCCGGGCGCCCCCGCCGGCACGGAGATCACGTGGACGTCGTCGGACCCGGGAATCGTCGCCACCGACGGGGTCGTCGACCGACCCGCCGCCGACACCCAGGTCACCCTCACGGCGACGGTCACCCGCAACGCGGCAGCCGCCAGCCGCGACTTCGTCGCGACCGTTCGCGCGGCCGTCGACCTCGAGCCGCTCGAGGGGTACGCGTTCGCCTACTTCACCGGCAACTCGCTCGCGGGCGAGAACATCTACTTCGCCGCGAGCGAGGGCAACGACGCGCTCGACTGGACCGAGCTGAACGGCGGCCAGCCCGTGCTCACGTCGAAGTTCGGCACGAAGGGGCTGCGCGATCCGTTCATCATCCGCTCGCCCGAGGGCGACACGTTCTACCTCATCGCGACCGACCTCTCGATCGGCAGCGGCACCAGCTGGGACTCCTCGCAGCGGCAGGGCTCGCTCTACATCGAGGTGTGGGAGTCGCACGACCTCGTGAACTGGTCGGAGCAGCGCCACGTCAAGGTCTCGCCCGACACCGCCGGCAACACGTGGGCTCCCGAGGCGTACTACGACGAGTCGATCGGCGAGTACGTCGTGTTCTGGGCGTCGAAGCTCTACGCCGAGAACGACCC
>DASTQT010000420.1:0-2325 GCA_035761605.1 Agromyces sp.
GCGCGGTCGACGTTGTCGACGAGCTTGGAGAAGGCGTCCTGGAACCACAGGGCCTGGTCTTGGGTCACGGTCATGCTCGCGTCGTTTCTCTCGTGTCGGGTCGTTCGTGGGGCCGCCGGGTCAGCTGCACTGGCCGGGCGAGAGGTTGTTCCATTGGCTGCCGGAGATGATGTTGGTCCGCGAGATGTTCGTCGGCCCCTCGATCACCACCCAGATCTGGGCGTCGTTGCGGATGCCGAGCCAGTTCTGCAGGCGCTGGCTGCCATCGCCGCCGATGTTGAACGTCTCCCGGTAGAAGGCGCTCGAGTCGCCGTCGAGCGAGGTGTACATCGTGTGGCCGCCGCTGGTGAAGTTCTGGTACCGCACGACCACGGCGTGTCCGCCGCCGCTCGTCGTGCCCTTGCAGATGCGGGCGGACGGCTGCGGCGGCGGCGGGCTCTGCACGGTGAAGTTCCTCGAGGCGGCGGGGCCGTTCCTGCCGCTGCCGACGTTCACCGCGCGGACCTGCACGGTGTGGCCGCCCGCACCGACGCCGGTGAAGCGGTGGGTGCGGTCGGTGCCCGAGTTGGTCCAGCCGCCGGAGTCGAGGTTGACCTCGTAGCGGACGCTGCCACCCCCGGTGTCGGTCGGGGCGGCCCAGCTGACGTCGACGGTCGCCGGGGCATCGCCGTTGACCTGCACGTTGACGTTGTTCGGAGCGGTCGGCGTGCCGTACGGCGTGACGGCGTTCGACGGCGCCGACCAGGCGCCCCAGCCGATGGTGTTGTGCGCGCGGACCTTGAAGGTGTACGTCGTGCCGTTGTTCAGCCCGCCGACGGCGTGGTTCGTGCCGCCCGCCGACGCGGGCACGTCGCGGATCGAGCCGTTCACGTCGAGCTGGTACCCGTCGATCTGGGCGTTGTTGTTCGCCGGGATGTTCCACCGGACGGTCGCGGCGCCGTCGCCGGCGGTCGCGGTCGGGGCGTTCGGGGCGTCGGGCTCGTCGCGCACGACGACCGTCACCCGGCCCTGCGTCTCGCGGGCGGGGTCGCGCGTGCCGTCCTGGATGCGGTAGACGACGCTGAGCGTGCCGGTGAACGCGGCGCCCGTGCGCACCGTGAGGTCGGAGTCCGTGTGGCTCACGCTCGCGTTCGAGCCGACGCTCTGCTGGTCGATCTGCGCGGCCACGATCCGGAGCGGCGAGTCGGGCGCGAACGGGTTGAAGTCGTTGGCGAGCACGTCGATCGTCCGCGGTTCGCTCCGCTGCATGTACTCGGGCCCGTCGTCGTTCGCCCGCGGCAGTGCTCGGGTCGACGAGACCACCTTCACGTCGACCCAGCCCGGCACCGTGAACTCGTTGAACACGACGTCGAACGCGATGCGCGCGGTCGTGCCGGGCTGGACGCCGAGCGGCGACGACACGCGGAGGATCGATCCCTCGACGATCTGCGCCTGGACGTCGGCGGTCGCGCCGCTGAGGTTGCGGTACTCGACGCGCTGGATGTTGTCGGGGTTCGGATGGTCGGTCGACGACCGGAGGTCGACGTCGAGCGGCGCCTCGCCCGCCTCGATGGTCTCGCTGCGCGGCGTGAACGCGGGCGGCGCGTCGTTGAAGTCCGGGTCGCCGACGGTGATCGGCACGGTGAGGATGGCGGTGCGCCCGACGGGATCGTCGGCGCCCGTGCCGTCGGTCACCTCGAAGGTCACCGAGGCCGCGCCGCGGTAGTCCTTCGCGGGCACGTACTGGAGCGCGGTGCCGCTCACGAGCGGCGGCTCGCCCGAGTTCGTCGACGACGCGCTGAGGATGGTCGCCGGGTTGCCCGACGGCACGACGACGAGGTCGTCGACGTTCCAGCTGATCCGCCCGTTCATGGGGACGACGATCTCGCCGAGGTCCCTCAGGTACGGGGCCGGGAACTTCGCCTTCTCCTCGGCGAGCAGCTCCTCCGGACTCTTCGGACGCTGCGTCTCCTCGACGGTGTCGTCGCCGGACGGCACCGGCGGCACGATCACGAACGCCATCGCCGAGAGGTCGTCGAGGTCGTTCGTGAGCCGGTACGCGACGGCGTATCGCTCACGACCCGGCGTCACCTCGATGGTGCCGTCGGGCCCGACCTCGGCGAGCCCGGCGTTCGGACCCTCCACCGTCACGACGAGGTCCTCGACGAGCCCACCCGGGTTCGTGGCGTCGGCGAGCGGATCGACCACGACGGATTCGCCGTCGACGACCTCCTCGGGCTCGATCACCTGGTCCTCGGCGGTGGGCGGCTCGATGACGGCATCCTCGGTGACCGCGACCTGCAGGAACGCGGTGTCGGCGCCGCCGTGCCCGTTCGAGATCTCGTA
>DASTQT010000421.1:0-3072 GCA_035761605.1 Agromyces sp.
GTCCAGCTCGAGGAGCGCTGGTCGCGCGAGCGGATGTCGCTGAACCGCGTCGGCGAGCTGAAGAAGCGCCTCGACGAGGCCGTGACCCAGCGCGACCGCGCGATGCGCGAGGCCGACTACGCGACCGCCTCTCGGCTCGAGTACGAGACCATCGCGCAGCTGCAGCGCGACCTCGAGGAGGCCGAGCGCGCCGAGGAGGCGCCCGACGAGCCGCGCATGGTCAACGAGCAGGTGACCGAGGAGGACATCGCCGCGGTCATCGCGCAGTGGACCGGCATCCCCGTCGGCCGGCTGATGCAGGGCGAGACCGAGAAACTGCTGCACCTCGAGCAGGAGCTCGGTCGGCGTGTCATCGGCCAGAAGCGCGCCGTCGCGGCCGTCGCCGACGCGGTGCGCCGTGCCCGCGCGGGCGTGTCCGATCCCGACCGGCCGACCGGTTCGTTCCTGTTCCTCGGCCCGACCGGCGTCGGCAAGACCGAGCTCGCGAAGGCCCTCGCCGAGGTGCTCTTCGACGACGCGCACGCGATGGTGCGCATCGACATGTCGGAGTACGGCGAGAAGCACACCGTCTCGCGCCTCGTCGGCGCCCCTCCCGGCTACATCGGCTACGAGCAGGGCGGCCAGCTCACCGAGGCCGTGCGCCGCCGCCCGTACTCGGTGATCCTGCTCGACGAGGTCGAGAAGGCGCACCCCGAGGTCTTCGACGTGCTGCTGCAGGTGCTCGACGACGGCCGGCTGACGGATGGCCAGGGCCGCACGGTCGACTTCCGGAACGTGATCCTCATCCTCACGTCCAACCTCGGCTCGCAGTACCTCATCGACCCGACGCTCACGTGGGGCGAGAAGGAGCAGGCCGTCATGGCGGGCGTGCGCCAGGCGTTCAAGCCCGAGTTCGTGAACCGGCTCGACGACCTGGTCGTGTTCTCGACGCTCTCCGAGGAGGAGCTCGGCGAGATCGTGAACCTCCAGGTCGACCGGCTCACCGCCCGGCTGCACGAGCGCCGGCTCGAGCTCGGCGTCACGCCCGACGCGCGCACCTGGCTCTCCGAGCGCGGGTACGACCCGCTGTACGGCGCGCGTCCGCTGCGCCGGCTCATCCAGACCGAGGTCGCCGACCGGCTCGCACGGGCGCTGCTCGCAGGCGAGATCCGCGACGGCGACGCGGTCGTCGTCGGACTCGACCCGAGCGGCGAGCACCTCGAGGTCACGCGCGCGCCGGCCCCGGGCGATGCGCCGCAGGGCGGCGACCACGACGTGATCGACGCCGAGATCGTGGAGGAGTAACGGTCGCGATCCGACCTGGGGTGCGCACACCCGAGGTTCACGTTCGCGATCTACGCTGCCGTCATGACGTTGCGCGAGGGGACGTCCCGCGACCTGCTGGTCGAATCCGATCGCGGCGCGGTGCGAGGCATCCGTCGTCGCGGGGTCCGGTCGTGGCGGGGCATCCCGTACGGCGCCGATACCGGCGGGGTGCACCGCTTCCGGGCACCGTCGCCCGCGCCCGGATGGGACGGCGTGCGCGACGCCACGGAGTTCGGCCCGGTCGCGCCGCAGAATCGACGGGGCCAGTTCATCGGAGCGCACCCGCGCCTCCCTCGGAGCGAGGACTGCCTGAGCCTCAACGTGATCGCGCCCGACGAGCCCGTGACCGGCCGCCCGGTGATGCTGTTCATCCACGGCGGTGCGTACAGCGTCGGCTCGTCGGGCGAGTACCCGCGCCAGGGCGAGCGCCTCGTGCGAACGCACGGCGTCCTCTACGTCAGCCTCAACTACCGGCTCGGTGCGCTCGGGTGGCTGGACTTCCGCTCGTACGCGTCGCCGCGGCATCCGTTCGAATCCAACCTCGGCCTGCGCGACCAGGTGCTCGCCCTCGAGTGGGTGCGTCGGAACATCCGCGCCTTCGGCGGCGACCCCGACAACGTGACGCTCTTCGGGGAGTCGTCGGGCGCGAACTCGGTCACCACGCTGCTCGCCGTGCCCGCCGCCGACGGGTTGTTCCATCGCGCGATCGCGCAGAGTTCGCCGGCGAACGCGGTGTACCCGCCCGACGTCGCCGCGCGGTGGGCGGGCGAGTACGTGCGCGCGCTCAGTCGCATCGTCGACGACGACGACCTCGACAGCGAGTCCCCCGACGACGCCGCACTCATGCTCCGCACGGCCGACCCGACCGTCCTGGCCGAGGCGACGACCGCGCTCTCGGTGCGGACGCCCGATGAGAACCCCGGCACCATCAGCCTCGCCCCGGTCATCGACGGCGACTTCCTCCCCCAGCGCCCGCTCGACGCGCTCCGCGACGGCCACGCGCACAGCGTGCCGCTCATCATCGGCACGAACGATCGCGAGGGCTCGCTTTTCGAGGGGCGCATCGGCATCCTCCCCACGACGAAGCCGCGCATCCGCGCCGTCTTCGCGAACACCCGCAAGAAGGCGCGCAAGGAGATCAGGCGGCAGTACCCGGGACTGCCCGAGCGGCGGCCGGCAGCGGACTTCGGCGGCGACTTCACGTTCTGGTTCCCGAGCGTGAAGGTGGGCGAACGCCATTCGCGCCACGCGCCCGTGTACTTCTACCGGTTCGATGCGGCACCTCGGGCTGCGCGGCTGATCGGCCTCGATGCGACGCACGGCCTCGAGCTCTTCGCGCTCTTCGAGAAGTTCGACACGCTCACGGGCGCCGCGCTCACGCTGCTCGGCGGTCGTCGCATGTACCGCGAGGTCGGGCGGCGGATGCAGCGGCACTGGGTGTCGTTCGCGGCATCCGGCAGCCCCGGCCCCGAGTGGCCGCCCTACGACGAGGCGCGCCGACTCACGCTCGTCTTCGACCGCGTCGACCGGGTCGTCGCCGACCCCCGCCGGAAGAAGCGGCTCGCGTGGCAGGAGTTCGTGCCCCACGTCTGAGCGCCGCTCCGCGGCATCCCCCCATCTCACCGAAGGGGATGCCGCGGCGGCCGGTGCCGGGCCGCCTCAGTCGCCGAGGTACGTGGCGAGGTCCTCGCAGAAGTCGCGATCAGCGGTGTCGATGCGACCGTGGTTCACGGAGTCCTCGACGAAGCCGAGGAAGATGTCGTCGTC
>DASTQT010000422.1:0-6735 GCA_035761605.1 Agromyces sp.
GATGTCGTCGGCCGCCGCCGTGACGCCGCCGGCGAGGTAGACCGCCTGGTCGGCCATCTCCTCGAGTTCGGCGAGCACGTGGCTCGAGACGAGGATCGTGCGGCCCTCGGATGCGAGCCGCCGCACGAGGGCGCGCAGGGACGCCCGGGCGACCGGGTCGAGGCCCGAGGCGGGCTCGTCGAGCAGCAGGACCTCGGGGTCGTGCACGAGCGCCCGGGCGAGGCTCAGCCGCTGCTTCTGCCCGCGGGACAGGACACGCGTGGGCCGGTCGGCCAGCTCGGCGAGGTCGACGAGCTCGATCAGCTCGGCGGCGCGGGTCGAAGCGGCGTCCTTCGCCAGGCCGTACAGCCGGGCGCTCGCGACCAGCGCCTCGCGCACGGTGAGCGAGGCCCACGAACCGAGCAGGTCGGGCATCCAGCCGGTCCGGGCGCGCACCTCGCGCGGCTCGGCCAGCGGGTCGAAGCCCGCGACCCGGATGGTGCCCGCGTCGGGCCGGAGCAGCGTGGCGAGCATGAGCAGCAGCGTCGTCTTGCCCGCGCCGTTCGGGCCGATGAGCCCGGCGACGTGCCCGGGCTCCACCGTGAACGTCGCATCCCGCACGGCGTGCACGTCGCCGAACGCGCGCGCGACCCCGGACACCTCGATGCCGGCCATCCGACCTCCCTCGGGTCGGCGAGACGGCCGACGAGACGCGAGCCTACCGATGCGGAACGCGCGGGTGATCCGGGATCGCCCGGATGTGGAGAACTCCGTCCGCATCGAGCGGATGGCGATCGCGAGGGTCGCAAGGCCCGTGACGTGCCGGGCGCGCCGGCGTAGCCTCCGGACATGGCCATCGAATCCCGGAAGCTGCACGAGTTCTTCGCCCGCTACGGCGCCGCGCTCGAGGCGTTCGACGCGCGCGCCGCCGCCGCGCTGTGGGGACCGCCACGCGCGATGCTCGCCGACGCCTTCGCCGGCTCCCTCGGCACCGAGGAGGAGGTCGCCGCTGGACTCGAGCAGTCCTACCCGCTGTACAAGCGGCTCGGCCTCGCGGGCGTCGAGTTCGACGTGCTCGACGAGGTGCCGCTCACCGAGCGCATCACGCGGGCGCGCATCCGGTGGCACTTCCTCGACGCCGACGGCGAGCGGATGAGCCGCAGCGACTACGAGTACTACGTGCAGGAGGGCGACGGCGGCGACCTGACCGTGCGGTTCGCGCTCGGCATCGACGACGCCGAACGGCTCGCCGAGCTCATGCACCGCAAGGGGCTGGACGTCCCGGGCTGACCGGCGGGGCGCTCGCGCCACTTCGGCGGCTCCTGCGCCTGCCGAAGCGGCGCAGCGGGCGGGCAACCGGCGCAGGGCCCGGGGGCTCGCGCCCGGTGCGGGACGCGCCATCCGCTGCTGGAAGAATGGGGCGCATGGCCCAGACCGTCACGCCCCCGCGCGGAATGCGCGACTTCCTGCCCGCCGAGAAGGTCCGCCGCGAGCACGCGCTCTCGGTGATCCGCGGGGTGTTCGCGACGCACGGGTTCGACGAGATCGAGACACCGGTCATGGAGGACTCGTCGCGCCTGCACGCCGGCCTCGGCGGCGACAACGAGAAGCTCGCGTTCGCGGTCATGAAGCGCGGCCTCACGCCCGACGACCTGCACACCGCCGCCGAGTCGGGCGACGCGCTCTCGCTCGCCGACCTCGGCCTGCGCTACGACCTCACGGTGCCGCTCGCACGCTTCTACGCGACCCACCGGGCCGCGCTGCCGCCGGTGTTCCGCGCCATCCAGATCGCCCCCGTCTGGCGCGCCGAACGCCCGCAGAAGGGCCGCTACCGCCAGTTCGTGCAGTGCGACATCGACATCATCGGCGAGGCCGGCCCGCTCGCCGAGCTCGAGCTGCTCACCGCGACCGTGGCCGCGCTCGATGCGCTCGGGCTCGAGGGATGCCGCATCCGGCTCAACGACCGGCGCATCCTCGCCGCCATCCTCGGCTCCTGGGGGGTGCCCGAGGAGCTGCGCGAGCGCGCCCTCATCACGATCGACAAGCTCGACAAGATCGGGCCCGACGGCGTCGCAGCCGAGCTCGCGACGCTCGGCGTCGACCGGCCCGGTGTCGCCGACGAGTTGCGCGCGCTCGCCGCGGCCGACTGGGGGCTCGTCGACGGCGACACGCCGCCACCCGCGTGGCTCGACCTCGACGCGTACCGCGACCTCATCGCACTGCGCGATGCGGTGCCCGGCACGGGCATCGACTTCGACCCGACGCTGGTACGCGGCATGGGCTACTACACGGGCACGATCTTCGAGATCGCGCACCCCGACCACGGCTACTCGCTCGGCGGCGGCGGACGCTACGACCACATGATCGGCCGCTTCCTCGGGCAGGAGGTGCCCGCGTGCGGGTTCTCCATCGGGTTCGAGCGCATCGTCGACCTGCTCGCCGTGCGCGACGAGGGCCGGCCCCGGTCGGTCGCGCTCGTGTACGACGCGGATGTCGCGCCCGCCGCGCTCCTCGGCCTGAAGCACGAGCTCGTGGCATCCGGAATGCGCGTGCGCTTCGAGCGTCGCGCGAAGAACCTGCGCGGCCTCCTCGACCGCGTGACCGCCGACGGCTTCGACGCCTGGGCCCCCGTGACGGCCGAGACGACGGATGCCACGTCCCTCGCATTCCGCGACCTCGCCGCCTGACCCGACCCGCGCGCCCGCCGGCCGGCGTCGGCTCGGGCCCCCCGTCCGACTTCCCGACGTGCTGCGTGACGACTCGCGAGACGGATGGCGCGACGAGCACCGAGTGCGGGCCCGACGACATACGTGAGACGGGCTCGGAAGCGGGGTCCTAGACTGTCCTGCGGGCCACGACGGAGTCGTCCACGCACACCCCCATCACAGAGGAGTTCACTGTGGCATTCATCGAAGCTGTCGGCGCACGGGAGATCCTGGATTCGCGCGGCAACCCCACCGTCGAGGTCGAGGTCCTGCTCGACGACGGCACCGTCTCGCGGGCCGCGGTGCCCTCGGGTGCCTCGACCGGCGCGTTCGAGGCGTACGAGCTGCGCGACGGCGACAACGACCGCTACCTCGGCAAGGGCGTGCAGAAGGCCGTCGACGCCGTGCTCGACGAGCTCGGGCCGGCGATCGAGGACCTCGACGCCAGCGACCAGCGCGTGGTCGACGCCGCCCTGAAGGACGCCGACGGCACCGACAACAAGGGCCGCCTCGGTGCGAACGCCATCCTCGGCGTGAGCCTCGCGGTCGCCAAGGCCGCCGCCGACTCCGCCGACCTGCCGCTGTTCCGTTACCTCGGCGGCCCCAACGCGCACGTGCTCCCCGTGCCGATGATGAACATCATCAACGGCGGCGCGCACGCCGACACCGGCGTCGACATCCAGGAGTTCATGGTCCTGCCGATCGGCGCCGAGACCTACTCCGAGGGCCTCCGCTGGGGCGTCGAGACCTACCACGCGCTGAAGAGCCTGCTGAAGTCGAAGGGCCTCTCGACCGGCCTCGGCGACGAGGGCGGCTTCGCGCCCGACCTCGCGAACAACCGCGCCGCGCTCGACCTGATCGCCGAGGCGATCGGCAAGGCCGGCTTCACGCTGGGCAGCGACATCGCGCTGGGCCTGGATGTCGCGGCGACCGAGTTCTTCGAGAACGGCGTCTACCGCTTCGAGGGCAAGGACCGCAGCGCGGCCGAGATGAACGCGTACTACAGCGAGCTCGCCGACGCGTACCCGCTCATCTCGATCGAGGACCCGCTGGCCGAGGACGACTGGGACGGCTGGGCCGAGCTCACCTCGACGCTCGGCACGAAGCTCCAGCTCGTCGGCGACGACCTGTTCGTCACCAACCCGAAGCGCCTCGCCGACGGCATCGGCCGGCAGGTCGGCAACTCGATCCTCGTGAAGGTCAACCAGATCGGCACGCTCACCGAGACGCTCGACGCGGTCAGCCTCGCGCAGCGCGCGGGCTACACCGCGGTGCTCTCGCACCGTTCGGGCGAGACCGAGGACACGACGATCGCCGACCTCGCCGTCGCGACCGACTGCGGACAGATCAAGACGGGCGCGCCCGCCCGGTCGGAGCGGGTCGCCAAGTACAATCAGCTTCTGAGGATCGAAGAAGAGCTCGGCGAGGCCGCGGTGTACGCGGGCCGCACGGCGTTCCCGCGCTTCACGGCGTAACGCGTCCGAGAGACGCTCGACGGGGGCGGCCGGCGGCCGCCCCCGTCGGTCGTTTCCCGGTGAGGTTGAGGAGGACGATGAACGCTGCACGTCGTCCCGCGCGCCCCGCCGCGAAGGCCGCGAAGGCCGCGAAGGGCGCGCCGAACGCGGCCGGGAATGCGTCCCGGAAGCCCGCGCCGAAGACCGCCGAGAAGGCGTCGGCGACGCAGCCGTCCGCACCGGCACGCCAGCCCCGCCAGTCCGTCCGGCAGGTCGCGTCGACGTGGCTGTCCGGCATCCGATTCTCGGGCTTCTCGATCATCATGATGGGCGTGCTCGTGCTCGCCGTGGTGGTGCTCGCCCCGAGCATCGCCGAGTACGCGAAGCAGCGGCAGCAGATCGCCGAACTGAAGGCCGAGGTCGCCAGGCAGGAGGCCGCGGTCGCCGAGCTCGCCGAGGAACGCGAACGCTGGAACGACGAGACGTTCATCGTCACGCAGGCGCGCGAGCGGCTCTACTACGTGCACCCCGGCGAGGTGAGCTACCTCGTGATCGACGACCGCACCGTGCCATCCGCCGGCTCGCTCGAACGAGCCGTGTCCGCCGAGGTCACCGAGCTCCGCGGGGACTGGATGCAGACCATGCTCCGCTCCATGATGACGGCCGGGCTCGCGCCGGCCGCCGACGGAACCGCCGACCCGTCCGAACCCGCCGATCCGCCCACCGACGAGGGGACCCGATGACCCGTCCGCCGTTCGAACCGGTCTCCGAGCGCGACATCCGCATCGTGTCGGCGCAGCTCGGCCGCCCCCCACGTGACGTCGTCGGCATCGCCGCGCGCTGCGTCTGCGGTGCGCCGACGGTCGTTTCGACCGCGCCGCGGTTGAGCGACGGGACGCCGTTCCCGACCTTCTACTACCTCACGCACCCGCTCGCCACGGCGGCGATGTCGTTCCTCGAGGCCGCGCAGCTCATGGTCGAGTTCACCGAGCTGCTCGAGCGCGACGACGAGGTGCGCGCCGCGTACGAGGCCGCCCACCGGCAGTACCTCGAGGACCGCGAGTCGATCGCGGTCGTCGCCGAGATCGCCGGCATCTCGGCCGGCGGCATGCCCACGCGCGTGAAGTGCCTGCACGCGCTCGCCGGCCACGCGCTCGCCGCGGGCCCCGGAGTGAACCCGATCGGCGACCTCGCGCTCGAGCGCTCGAGCTGGTCGCCCGACGTGTGCCGTTGCCCCGACTACGGCGTCGACGATCTCGACCGCGAGGCCGCGGAGTCCGCGGAGTCCGCGTGAGCCGCGAGCACGTCGCCCCGGTTCCGCGTCGCCGCACCGGATGGCGCGCGGGGGTCGTCGTCGTGCTCGCCGCCGCCCTGGCCGTGTCGGGCACGTCGCCCGCGCACGCCGACACCGTGCGCGACCTCGAGTACTGGCTGAACGACTACGGCTTCACGACCGCGTGGACCACCTCGCGCGGCGAGGGCATCACGGTCGCCGTGATCGACACGGGCGTGAACGGCGAGGTCGCCGAGCTGAACGGCGTCCTCGTGGGCGGCACGGATGTCTCGGGCCTCGGCGCGCCCGATGGCCAGACGCCCGTCGGCGAGGAGAGCGAGCACGGCACCATGGTCGCGTCCCTCCTCGCGGGCCGCGGCACGGGGGAGGGCAACGGCGTGATCGGGGTCGCGCCCGAGGCCGACCTGCTCACGGTGTCCGTCGCCTTCGGGCAGGACACCGGCTCGGACAAGACGAACGACGAGCAGATCGCCGAGGCCGTGCGCTGGGCGGTCGACAACGGCGCCGACGTGATCAACATGTCGCTCACCCGCAACACGAGCGACTGGCCCGAGAGCTGGGACGACGCGTTCCTGTACGCGTTCGAGAACGACGTCGTGGTGGTCGCCGCGGCGGGCAACCGCGGTTCCGGCACGACCCAGGTCGGCGCGCCCGCCACGATCCCCGGCGTGCTCACCGTCGCCGGCGTGGATCGCGACCAGAACGCCAGCTTCGACGCGAGCTCGCAGGGCATCACGATCGCGGTGGCGGCGCCCAGTGAGGATCTCGTCGGCGTCCTGCCCGACGGCGGGTACGTGCAGTGGTCCGGCACGTCGGCCGCGGCGCCGCTCGTGTCGGGCCTCGTCGCGCTCGTTCGCTCCGAGTTCCCCGAGCTGGATGCCGCGAACGTCATCAACCGCGTCATCCGCACCGCCGACCCGAAGGGCCTCGAGGCGCCGAGCCCGCTGTACGGCTACGGCATCATCGACCCCGTCGCGGCGTTGACGGCCGAGGTCGAGGCGGTGGAGGCGAACCCGCTCGGCAGCCTCGAGGAGTGGATCCGCGTGCACCGCCGTGCCGACGTGCCGCAGCCCGACGGCACCGGCACCGAGGACCAGGAGGCGGTCATGCCGATCGCCGACCCGCCGCCGCCGCGCTCGGAGAGCGCGAAGACGCTGCTGCCGACGCCGTGGACGCTCGCCTATATCACGGTGCCGCTCTCGCTGGTCGCCGGGTTTGGTACGCTAGCAGCGCTGTTGGGCATCGGCGCCGCTCGGCATACCAGGCGCACTGCGGGTCGGAACACGCAGTGATCGCGAGTACC
>DASTQT010000423.1:0-2701 GCA_035761605.1 Agromyces sp.
CCGCGAGGTTGGCGGCCGGGGTCGAGCCCGTGACCGAGCAGACCGGCTGACCGACGAGGTCCTCCTCGCTCTCGATGTCATCGTTGCTCTCGAGCACCAGGATCGACTGACCGGCGAGGAAGTACGGCCCGGCGAAGTCGATGACCTCCTTGCGCTTGTCGTTGATCGTGTACGTCGCGACGACGATGTCGACCTGCCCGTTCTCGATGAACGGCTCGCGGTTGGCCGACACGGTCTCCACCCACTCGATGTTGTCGGGCGAGATGCCGAGCTTGCCGGCGATGATCTTGCCGATCTCGACGTCGAAGCCGACGGGCACGCCGTCGGGGCCGACGAGTCCGAACAGCGGCTGGTCGAACTTGGTGCCGATGGTGATCGAGCCGGCCTCGGCCAGCGTGGCCATCGTCGTGCCCTCCTCGAACTCGGGCGTCTCCTCGACGCTCGGCTCGGCTTCGTCGCCTCCGGGGGCGGCGGTCTCGCCGGCGCAACCGCTGAACAGGAGCGCCGTGGCGGCCGCCGCGGCGACCAGTGCGATTCTGCTGCGTCTCATGTCGTGCCTCTTCTCTCGTGGTTCGTTCGGGTTCCCCGCCGCTCGTGGCCGCGGAGGTCTAGTGCTCGAGGATCTTCGACAGGAAGTCCTTCGCGCGGTCGGACTGCGGGTGGTCGAAGAACTGCGCCGGCGGCGCCTCCTCGACGATGCGGCCGTCGGCCATGAACAGGACGCGGTCGGCGGCCTTGCGGGCGAAGCCCATCTCGTGGGTGACCACGATCATCGTCATGCCCTGCTCGGCGAGGCCGATCATGACGTCGAGCACCTCGTTGATCATCTCGGGGTCGAGCGCGCTGGTGGGCTCGTCCATGAGGATGAGCTTCGGGTTCATGGCGAGCGACCGGGCGATCGCGACGCGCTGCTGCTGGCCGCCCGAGAGCTGGGCGGGCATCTTCTTGGCCTGGTTGGCGACGCCGACGCGTTCGAGGATCTCCATGGCCTTCGTCTCGGCGTCCCTGCGCGACATCCGCTTCACCTTGATGGGCGCCAGCGTGACGTTCTCGAGCACGGACTTGTGCGCGAACAGGTTGAACGACTGGAAGACCATGCCGACGTCGGCGCGGAGCTTCGCGAGCCCGGCGCCCTCTTCGGGGAGCTTCTGCCCGTCGATCGTGATCGTGCCCGAATCGATGGTCTCGAGCCGGTTGATCGCGCGGCACAGCGTCGATTTGCCCGACCCCGACGGGCCGATCACGACGACCACCTCGCCGCGGTTGACCACGGTGTTGATGTCGTTCAGGACGTGCAGGTCGCCGAAGTGCTTGTCGATGTGGTCGACCACGACGAGCGGTTCCCCGCGACGGACCGAGATGTTCGACGTTGCTGGTGCGATGTCGGCCGGAGGCATACCCCCAAAACTAGGGCTCCGACGGGGGTCGCGGCCACCGCCCGAGCGGGGGGTTACCGATTCGTGACTTCAGCTGCGCTGCGCGAACGCGCTCTCGTACAGGCAGACCGACGCCGCGGTCGCGAGGTTCATCGATTCGGCGTTCCCGTAGATCGGCACGGTGACCACGCGGTCGGCCAGCGCGAGCTTGTCGTCGGGCAGCCCGTGCGCCTCGTTGCCGAACAGCCACGCCGTCGGACGCGCGAGCACGCCGTCGCGACGCGCCTCGAGCAGGTCTTCTCCCTTGACGTCGGCGGCGAGGATCGTCAGCCCGGCCTCCCGCGCCCGCGCGAGCACGTCCTCGAGCTCGGCACCGACCGCGACGGGCAGGTGGAAGATCGACCCGGTCGACGAGCGCACGACCTTCGGGTTGTACAGGTCGACCGCGCGGCCCGTGAACACCACGGCGTCGGCGCCCGCGGCATCCGCGGCCCGCACGATCGTGCCCGCGTTGCCCGGGTCGCGCACTTCCTCGAGGATCGCCACGAGCTTCGGCCGGGTCGCGAAGACGTCCTTCACCGCGGTCGGGAACTGGTGGCACACAGCGACGAACCCCTGGGGCGTGACCGTGTCGGCCATCGCGTTCAGCACTTCTTCGGAGACGTACTCGACGTCGACGCCCGCGTCGATCGCGGTGTCGCCGATGTCGCTGTACCGCTCGAGCGCGGTCGGCGTCGCGTACAGCTCGACGACGAGCTGCGGCCGGAAGGTCAGCGCCTCGGCGACGGCCTGCGGCCCCTCGAGCAGGAACATGCCCGTCTCGACGCGCGCGGGCTTCTTCGCGAGCTTCGCGACGGCCCGTACGCGCGGCGACCTCGGGTTCTCGAGCATGCCGCCAGTCTACGGACGACGGATGCCGCGGCGTCGGCGCCGCGCCCCGGGCGCCCATCGCCGGACACGGCGAACGGCCCGGCACCCACTCGGGGTGCCGGGCCGTTCGAGGCGAAGCAGGCGGACTACGCCGCGTTCTTCGGAGCGTTCACGTCGCTCGGGAGCGCCTTCTTGGCGGCCTCGACGAGACCGGCGAAGACCGCCGGCTCGTTGACGGCGAGCTCCGCGAGGATGCGACGGTCGACCTCGATGCCGGCGAGGCCGAGGCCCTGGATGAGGCGGTTGTACGTGATGCCGTTCTGGCGCGCAGCGGCGTTGATCCGCTGGATCCAGAGGCGACGGAAGTCGCCCTTCTTCTTGCGGCGGTCGTTGTACGAGTAGACGAGCGAGTGGGTGACCTGCTCCTTCGCCTTGCGGTAGAGGCGCGAACGCTG
>DASTQT010000424.1:0-4118 GCA_035761605.1 Agromyces sp.
GGCGTCGTAGTCGAGCTCGGCGAGCTCTTCGGACGCGCGCATCCCCACGGCCGACCGCGGGGTCGCGACGGTGGACTGCACGAGCGAGAGGTCGAGCTCCCGGCCGACGAGTCGCCGGAAGCCGCGGACGGCGATCGTGACGAGGACGACCGGGACCACCGCGCTCGCGGCGATGGCGACGCCGACGACGGTCATGGTGCGCGCCTCGGGCGCCTGGACGAGTGCGGCGACCGCGAGGATGCCCGCGATCGCCGACGCCGCCGCCACCGGCGAGCGGGTCTCGCGGAGGGCGGCGACCGGCATGAGCAGGGCGGCGGCGGCCGGCGCGGCGGTCGGCGTGATACCGAGGTGCAACTGGTCCCTCGTCGCGGTCACGTCGAGCCAGACGGTCACCGCGATGCCGGCGAGCAGCGCCACGAGCACCCAGTCCGTGACCCGGCTGAGTCCGCGGGTCGCGATCACCGCGCCGACGGTCACGACGGCGAGCGCGATCCACGCCGCGACGGGCTCGGTGCCGGGCGGATAGGTCCCCGTGAACGCGATCGCGTGCACGAGGTGCGCGAGCACGATCGCGACCGAGGCGACGGTGACGCCCGCGGCCAGCCGCCGGCCGCCGTGGGCGCTCCGGATGTCCTCGGCGGCGCGCGCGGATCGCGCGGGCCGCCGGAACTGGCTCTCGTGGGTCGTGTCGCGCGGCGCCTCGTCGTCGGTGCTCGAGCGTCGGAGGAGGTTCACGGCTTCGGCACCTCCAGCATGACGGTGGTGCCCGATCCCGGCGAGCTGAACACACGCGCGCGCCCGCCGACCGCGTGCAGGCGGCCGACGACGGACTCGGCGAACCCGAGCCGTGCCGGGTCGACGGCCGCCGGCTCGAAGCCGGCGCCCTGGTCGGTGACCATGGCGCGGACGGTCCGCTCGTCGTCGGTGATCGTGACGTCGGCCTCGCGCACGCCCGAGTGCCGCCGCACGTTCTCGAGGCACTCGCCGAGCGCGCCGAGGAGCGCGTCGAGGGTGTCCCGGGGAAGCATGAGCTGGCCCGCGCCGTGCCAGTGCACGTCGAGCCCCATGCGCGCGAACCGCTTCCGGACCGACTCGAACGTCGTGCCGAGCCCTTCGCCGCCCGAGGACTCGGGGGAGAAGATCGCGCTGGAGCCGTTGTCGAGGGGCGCGCCGAGCCGCAGTTGCCGAAGGAGCCGGGCGTCGTCGCCGGCCTGCTGGCGGAGCGCGCTGGCGCCGACCCCGACGCCGGAGTGCGCGAGCAGGCTGAGCGTGGCGAGCACGGTGTCGTGGAGGACGCGGGCGTCCTGGCGTTGCTGCGCCTCGGATTCGCTCGCGAGGCGCTCCGCCTCGTGCGCCCGGCCGACCTCGTCGATCCGCTCGGCCGCGCGCTCGATGGCGCGGGCGAGCCAGAGGCCCGTGGTGATGCAGGCGACCCACCCCGCGATCGCGGCGACGAGCACGAGCCACATGTTCGCGCCGGAGCCCGCCGCCACGCCGATCGCGGCGAGCACGGCCGCGGAGGCGGCCGCCACGATGCCGGCGCCGTTCGACCGGACGAGGGTCGGGATCGTGATCGCGGCGGTGGTGAGCGCCGCGGTGCAGGCCATCGCGGTGGAGGCGGCGGGGTCGATCGCGGGGTCCATCCCGATCACGATCATGAACGCGATCGCGACGAGGATGGTGCCGATGGTGGGCAGCAGGGCGGCGCGGGAGGTCGCGACGACGGCGAGCACGATGACGAGCAGGTCGAGCGCGACCGCGAGGGCGAACCGGTCGGGATCGAGCGCCCCCGGCACGACGACGCAGGCCAGCGCGAGGAGGGCTCCCGTCAGGGCTCCGGCGCGCGCGAGGCGGCGCAGCAGCCGGTCTCGTTCCTTGTCGATGCGACGCATGCCACCCCCTCCTGTGACGCCCGCCGGCACGGCGGATCAGCGCCGTCACCTTCGAACATAACGCAGAGCGACCCCCGTATGCGGGTCATCGGTCCCGAAAGCGGACTATCCGGCCCGGAATGCTCACGCGTCGAGCAGGGCGGAGAGCGCCGCGCCGACGGCGTCGTCCTCGATGAGGAAGGCGTCGTGGCCGTACTCCGAGTGCAGCACGACGGGCTCCTCGCCGTGCATGCTGCGGCGCAGTCGACGGGCGATCTCGCGCTGTCCGTCGAGCGAGAAGTACCGGTCGCTGTCGATGCCGAGGACGAGGCTCGTCGCCTCGATCCGGTCGAGCGCGGCCTCCACCCCGCCGCGACCGCGGCCGATGTCGTGCGAGTTCATCGCCTCGGTGAGCACGAGGTAGCTGTTCGCGTCGAACCGCCGGGTGAACTTGTTGCCGTGGAAGTCGAGGTAGGACTCCACCGCGAACCGGCCGCCGCCGCCGAGCGGGTCGAGGCTCGACTGCCAGCCGCGTTCGAAGCGGTGGTTGAGCTCGGCGGGCGTGCGGTAGTTCAGCATGGCCATGCGACGGGCGAGCGAGAGGCCCCGCGTCGGGCCGTCGCCGTCGGGTGCGTCGTAGTACGCGCCGCCCCGGAACGCCGGGTCGCTGCGGACCGCCTCGAGCTGGACGGAGTTCAGTGCGATCTGGTCGGCCGTCGTCGCGGCGGGCGCTGCGAGCACGGCGATGCGCTCGACGGCCTCGGGGGCCGTGATCGCCCATTCGAGCACGTGCATCGCGCCCATCGAGCCGCCGACCACGGCCGCGAAGCGCTCGATCCCGATCCGGCGTGCGAATGCGAGCTGCGCGTCGACCTGGTCGCGGATCGTCAGGAACGGGAACCGCGCGCCCCATTCGACGCCGTCGGAGGCGAGCGACGAGGGCCCCGTCGAACCCTGGCAGCCGCCGAGCACGTTCGGCGCGACGACGAACCAGCGGTCGGTGTCGATGGCGCGACCCGGGCCGACGACCCCCGGCCACCATCCGGCGCTCGGGTGGGCGGGCCCGGCTGGGCCGAGCACGTGGCTGTCGCCGGTGAGCGCGTGCAGCACGAGGATCGCGTTGTCGCGCGCCGGGGAGAGCTCGCCCCAGGTCTCGTACGCGATGCGCACGTCGGGCAGGACCTGGCCGGACTCGAGTGCGAGATCGCCGATGCGCGCGAAGCGGCGGTCGCCGACGGCATCTCCCTCGCGCCACGCCCCGGTCGCCGGCGCGCGTCCGGCGAGCTGCCGTGCGGCGCGCGCCTCGGGGACGATGCTCGCGGGCACCGTCTCCGAGATCGTCTGCCAATCCATGTCCTCGATTCTCCCGGACCCGGAGGTCCGCGCCGCCTCTGTTACGCAGGTCGGCTCGCCGCGGCCGGGCGCGGCCGAGGCCGGGACGACGGATGCCGCGTCCCGGGCGGGACGCGGCATCCGGTCGTCGTTCGGTGGTCGTCAGACCCGCGCGGCCTCCGTGGCGCGGCGCGCGGCGGCGAGCCCTGCCTCGAGGTCGGCCTTGAGGTCGTCGACGTTCTCGATGCCGACCGAGAGGCGCACGAGGCCGGGCGTGACGCCCGTCGTGAGCTGCTGCTCGGGGGTCAGCTGCGAGTGCGTGGTCGACGCGGGGTGGATGACGAGCGAGCGCACGTCGCCGATGTTGGCGAGGTGGCTGAACAGCGACAGGTTGTCGACGAGCGCGCGGCCGGCGTCGACGCCGCCCTTGAGCTCGAACGACAGCACCGCGCCGACGCCCTTGGGCGCGTACTTGTTGGCGGCCGCGTACCACGGGCTCGACGGCAGGCCGGAATAGTTCACGTGCGCCACGTCGGGGTGGTCGTCGAGCCACTCGGCGATCTCCTGCGCGTTCTGCACGTGGCGCTCGACGCGCAGCGAGAGCGTCTCGATGCCCTGGATGAGCTGCCACGCGCTCGCGGGCGCGATCGACGAGCCGAGGTCGCGCAGCAGCTGCACCCGCGCCTTGATGATGAACGCGAGGGCGTCGCCGACCGCGGCGGTGTAGCTCGCGCCGTGGTAGGACGGGTCGGGCTCGGTGAGGCCCGGGAACTTCTCGACGTTCTTCGACCACTCGAACCGGCCGCCGTCGACGATGACGCCGCCGATGACGGTGCCGTGGCCGCCGAGGAACTTCGTCGCCGAGTGGATGACGATGTCGGCGCCGTGCTCGAACGGGCGGATCAGGTACGGCGT
>DASTQT010000425.1:0-2224 GCA_035761605.1 Agromyces sp.
CTGGTGCGACATCCGGGCCAGCAGGATGCCGTCGACACGCTGGTCGACGAGCGCGCGGAGCTGCCGCGCCTCGAGCTCGGCATCGCCCTCGGAGTCGGACACGATGAGCAGGAGCCCGTGCTCGCGCGCGACCTCCTGCGCACCCTGCACGATGCGCCCCGCGAACGGCGTCGTCGCGATGCGGTCGCTCGCGAGGCCGATCACGCCGGTTCGCCGCCGGCGGAGTCCCTGCGCGACGCGGTCGGGCGTGTACCCGAGCACGGCCGCCGCACGCAGCACGCGCTCACGGGTCTCGGCCCGCACGGCTCGCGTGCCGGACAGCGCGTGCGACACCGTCGTCGGCGAGACCCCGGCCGCCCGCGCGACCGCGCGGATGCCGGGGCGCACGGTCGTCTCGCGCGGCGCGGCGCCTCCGGTCTCGTGCTCCCCCACGCGCACCGAGCCTAGCCGCGCCGGACCTTCGTCCCGGCCCGGATCCGCCCGGATTCCTACCATGACGCCATGTCCGCATCGACGGCACTCGCGCCCGCCACCTCCGCATCCCCCGGCCGCCGGCTCGCCGTCGAGACCGAGGCCCTCGTCGGCGGTTCCGTCGCCGCGGCCGCGAGCGGCCTCCTCGTCGTCTTCACCTTCGTCGGCGGCGTCTGGCCGCTGTGGGGCGGCTGGTCGGCCGGCGCGGCGTCCGCCATCGCCGTGGTCGTGACGGGCATCGTGCTCGGGGCGACCGGGTACTGGCGCTCGCGCAACCTCCCCGGCCAGGAATGGCGTCACGATCTCAAGCCGTGGAAGTTCTCGCTCGACGTCGCCACCGTCGCGGCCGTGCACGCGGTGATCGCGGGCATCCTCGCGGTCGTCGTGTTCGTGACGCTCCAGCGGAGCTTCGAGGGGCTCGTGGTCGACGGGCTCACCGCCACCGGCGCGACCGCCGTCTCGGCCGGCCTCGCCGGCTACTGGGTCTACCTGTCGGTCTCCGCGATCACCACCAACCGCCTCGCGAGCCTGCTCGTGACGTTCATGTCCGCGTCGGTGCTCGCGAGCATGGCCACGGCGCAGGACCCGGCGTGGTGGGAGTACCACTTCAGCCAGCTGGGCACGGCCGACGACTTCTCGAGCAGGCTGTTCAACCTCGCCGTGATCCTCGGCGGCGCGTTCGTGACGACCTTCGCGCTCTACGTCCACCGCGACCTGACCACGCTGGTCCGTCAGGGCGTGCTCGCCCACGCCTGGGCGCCGAGATTCGTCTCGATCGCCTTCATCGTCATGGGGACCCTGCTCGCCTGCGTCGGCATCTTCCCGCTCGACGTGAGCATGCTGCTGCACAACCTGAGTGCGATCGGGATGTCCCTGGTCTTCCTCACCCTGCTGCTCACCGCCCGGTGGACGCTGAAGGGCATGCCCGCCCGGTTCTTCTGGTTCTGCGGCGGCGGCGCCGTGCTGCTGCTCGGCGGAGCGCTGCTGTTCGAGCCGGTCGGCTACTACAACCTCACGGCGTTCGAGCTGCTCGCGTTCGCGACGATCTTCGGCTGGATCTCGGTGTTCATCCGCTTCGTCAACGCGATCGCGGAGCGTGGCGACGAGACCGTCTCGGACGGCGGCTACTCGGTCTGACCGGCGTCGGCCTCGTCGGGCAGCCGCGGCGGCGCGGCATCGGCCTGCGACGCGGCGAACGCCCGCGCCCGGCGCGTCGTGAATTCGATGAGGGCGAGCAGTGCGACGACGCCGAGCACGCTGAGGATCGCCGCGACCGGGTTCTGCGAGGCGGCCTGCATGATGGCGTTCACGGTCGCGAGGCCGAGCACGCCGTACAGCGTGGCCCACATGGCGCCGCCCACGATGAGCGCGGGAAGGTACTTCACGAGCGGCATCCGCAGCACCCCGGCGGCGAGGTTCACCGCGGTCTGGAAGCCCACCGTGAGGAAGGAGAGCGCCACGACCGGCGAGCCGTAGCGCTCGATCACGGCCTCCGCGCGAGCGAGCTGCGGCGCCATCCGCCCACGCCGTTCGAGGAGCCGCTTCACGCCCGCCCGCGACCCGCGCCCGAGGGCGTACGTGCCGCCCGCCCGCAGGAGCACGATCACGAACAGCACCGCGATCGCCGCCGGAAGGGGCCAGCCCTCGAAGATCTCCACCGCATCCGCCTGTCGCCATCGCCGACCGCGGCGGACGGTCGACGGCCGCCCGGACGTCGCAGTCGTGGGTTCAGGCTGGAGTCTAGCCGCCGGTC
>DASTQT010000426.1:0-7767 GCA_035761605.1 Agromyces sp.
GCCCGGACCGGCCGCGGCGCGAGCTCGCCGCGGCACCCCGCGCACGCACCGCGGTCGGGCGCGCCGCAGCCGACGCACGCGACCGGCAGCACGAGCGCGGCGGCGTCGAGCAGCGCGCCCGAGGCGAGGCGCACCAGACGCGGGACGGGTCCGGGGCGGAGGTGCGGCGGCGTCACCGGCCCATCCTCGCCCGCGATCGTGCGCCGGCCCGCCCGGGTCGAGCGGCGCGGGGTGGCGAGCGCCCGCGGGGCGCCTGTGCAGGACGGGTCGGTGCCCGCCGCGGATCCCCGTCAGCCGGTCTGCTGCGTGGCGAGGAAGCGGACCTCGAGCGCCTGGACCTGCCAGCCGACGCCCGCCTGCGTGGCGAGGTCGCCCTCGGCGGTGAGCACGCGGAGGTCGCGCAGGCTGTTGGCACCCTCGATCTGCACCGCACCAGCCGGCCCCTCGCGGGGCTCCGCCGGCGCGCCGAGCTCCTGCAGGACGAGGCGGGCCTCGCCGCCCGCCGTCTCGCTCAGCGTGCCCACGGTGCGCGCGTCGAGCCAGGCGACGTCGAGCGGCGAGCCGGCGGCATCCGCCAACTCGAGGGCGACGCTGCCGAGCGCGATCGGCTGACCCGCGTCGTCGCGCTGGATGGACGCGGCGACGACGCGCGTGCGCGCGCCGTCCGCGAGGAGCACCACGAGGCGGGTGCCGTCGCGCGAGACCTCGAGTGCGGCGATCCGCGACGACGTCCACGGCACGGCGATCTGGGCGCCCTCCGCGCCGTCGGCGGAGAACCACGCGAGCTGGTCGGGCGAATCCGCGGGCACCGACCAGACGATCCCGTCGACGTCGAGGGCCGGCACGATGAGCCCCGCGCGCGGGTCCAGCGGCAGCGGCTCGGCGTCCTCGCGCACGAGCCACACGCCGTCCTCGGCCCGCACCGCCGCCGCGGTCCCGCCAGGACCGAGCGCGGCGCCCGTGGGGCCGAGCGCGACGACCTGCCCGGAGATCCCCGGGATCGACACGACCTGGTCGCCCGACGACGCCAGGTATCCGAACGACTCGCCGTCGTACACCAGCGTCCGCGGATCAACGCGCGGCGCGGCCTCCGGGCGATCCGTGAGCTCCGCGGCGTCCAGCGGCACGCCGTTCAGCGAGAGCTGCACGTCGTCGACGTTGCGGACCCCCTGGAGGCTCTCCTCCAGCTGGTACTGCATGAGCTGGATGGTGCGGAGGTTGTCGAACGCGGCGCCGGCGAGCGAGACCTCGGCGATGCCGTCGCTCACCGGCACGGTCGTCGGATCGAGCGCGAGGTCGTCCGGGAAGGCGGACACCACGCCGGGCGCCAGCCACTCGGCGGGTCCGGCGAGCAGTGCGCGGACGATGCGGGTCTGCACCGCCTCCCGGCCCGCGAACCAGCGCACGTCGGGGACGACGAAGCGGTAGTCCGGGTCGAAGAACGCGAGCGTGTACTCGCGGTACACGAGGCCGAAGTTGGTCTCGTCGATGAGCACGCCGGGCGGCGCGGACGAGATCCGCCACTCGTCGTCGACCTGCTCGAAGCGGTATTCCAGCTGCACGGGCGCGCTCGAGGACGACTCGAGGTACTGCCCGTTCGGCGCGAGGTTCGCCGTCGGGACGGCCTGCGCGCGGATGAGGTCGTCGGCGAGGCGCGTGAACGAGCGGTCGGCGAGCACGTCGATCGTGACGCCCGTGTCGGCCTCCCACTCGCCGGCGAACTCGTCGGTGAGGAACTCGCGGGCCACCTCGTAGTTCGCGCTCGGGTTCGCGGCGGCGTCGATGAAGCCGTCGAGGATCTGCTGCTGCGTGGCGCCGGCCTGCGGCCCGCGGACGAGCACGTCGAGGTCGACCGACTGGTCGGGCGCGTCGGCGAGCCCCGCGTTGACCGTGCCGCCGGTCGGGATCGACGCGCAGCCGGCCGTCACGGCGAGCAGCACCGCGCCGACCGCGGCGAGCGCGGCGCGGGCGGCCGCGAGGGTGCTGGTCCTACGCATCGTGCACCTCCTCGACGACCGCCGTGTCGGTCGGATGGGGCGGGGGAAGCAGCGGGGCGGTCGCGTCCGGGTCGTCGGGCTCGAGCGGCAGCGGCGGCACGATCGCCGCCGGGTCGACGCCCCGGCTGCGCGGCAGCGTGAGCCGGAACACCGTGCCGCGTCCGGGCTCCGACCACACGTCGATCGTGCCCCCGTGCGCCACCGCGTCCTCGAGCGAGATCGCGAGGCCCAGGCCGGTGCCGCCGAGCGTCCGGCGCCGGCTGGGGTCGGCGCGCCAGAACCGGTCGAACACGCGCGCCGCGTCCTCCTCGGACATCCCGAGGCCGAAGTCGCGCACCGAGAGCGCGACGGCGGTCGCGTTGCTGTCGACGGACACGACGATCGGCCGGCCCTCGCCGTGCTCGATGGCGTTGCCCACGAGGTTGCGCACGATGCGGCGGATGCGGCGGGGATCGACCTCGGCGTCGAGGTGCCCGCCGGGCGCCTCGAGGCGGAGGTCGCTCCCGCGCTCGAGCGCGAGCGCGTGCATCGACTCGATCGTCTCGCCGGCGAGGTGCACGAGGTTGGTCGGCTCGGTCTCGAGCTCGACCGATCCCGCGTCGTACCGGCTGATCTCGAGCAGGTCGGCGAGCAGGTTCTCGAAGCGCTCGGTCTGCGTTCGCAGCAGCTCGACGGTGCGCGCCGTCGGCGGGGCGAAGTCCTCGCGCTGGCCGTTCAGCACGTCGCCGGCCAGCCGGATGGTCGTCAGCGGCGTACGGAGCTCGTGCGAGACATCCGACACGAAGCGCTGCTGCATGACCGAGAGCTCGGCGAGCTCGCGGATGCGGGCCTGCAACGTGTCGGCCATGGCGTTGAACGAGCCCGCGAGCGCGGCGAGCTCGTCCTCGCCGCGGACCGCGAGCCGCACGCCGAGGTCGCCCGCGGCCAGGCGGCGGCTGGTCGCCGCGACGGCCTGGATGGGCTCGATGACCCAGCGGACCACGATGAGGGTGATCGCACTCAGCATGGCGATGAGCGCGACCGCGCCGATGGCGCCGGTGAGCTGCATGAACGCCAGCGTCTGCGCGGCATCCGCGAGGTCGTAGCCGATGTACACCTCGTAGCGACCGGCGCCCTCGATCACGAGGTCGCTGCCCACGACGACGCCCGGCGAGGGCATGCCGTCGCCGTCGACGAGCTCGACCGACTGCCAGAACTGCCCGCCGGGGTTGTCCTGCACGCGCTCCCGGAGGTCGGGCGAGATCCGCCCGCCGAGCCCGGGCGCGAGGAAGTCGGGCGGTGCGATCGCCGTCGGCGCGGTGTCGGGCTCGCGGAACAGCGCGATGTCCGGGCTGCCCGACACGCTGATGATGGTCCGGATGGCGGAGTTCGTGTCGGCCTGCACGGTCGCGCGGTCCGCGGCGTCCGACGAGGCGAGGATGCCCTGCGCGGCCGCGTTCGCCGTCGCCGAGGACGCCAGGACGCGCTCGACCTGCGCCTGGAACAGGTTCGAGGCGACGGTGAACGAGATCGTGAAGCCGATCACGAGGATCGCGAGGCTCGACAGGCCGAGCGTGATGAGGACCGTTCGGAACTGCAGCGAGCGTCGCCACAGGGTGCCGAGCCGGCTCGCGCGGTCGCGCGCCCACCGGGCGGCCCGCACCGCCGGGTTCGCCGCCGCCGACATCGCGCGGCCCGCCTCAGGTGGTGGCGCCGGCGCGGTAGCCCACGCCGCGCACGGTCATCACGATCCGCGGGTTGTCGGGGTCGTGCTCGACCTTCGCGCGCAGGCGCTGCACGTGCACGTTCACGAGCCGGGTGTCGGCCTTGTAGTGGTAGCCCCACACCTGCTCGAGCAGCATCTCGCGCGTGAACACCTGCTGCGGCTTCGAGGCGAGCGTGAGCAGCAGGTCGAACTCGAGCGGAGTGAGGTTGATCCGCTGGTCGCCGCGGCGGACCTCGTGCCCGGCGGCGTCGATCTCGAGGTCGCCGATCGAGATCGTCTCGACGGCCGACTCGGGGGTCGGACGCAGGCGCGTCCGGATGCGGGCCACGAGCTCCTTCGGGTTGAAGGGCTTGACCATGTAGTCGTCGGCGCCGGACTCGAGCCCCCGCACGACGTCGGCCGTGTCGCCCTTGGCCGTGAGCATGATGATGGGCGTGCCCGATTCGGCCCGGATCCGGCCGCACACCTCGATGCCGTCGATGCCGGGCAGCATGAGGTCGAGCAGCACCAGGTCGGGCCGGGTCTCGCGGAACGCGGCGAGCGCACCGGCGCCGTCGGCGCAGAACGCCGGGTCGAAGCCCTCGGTGCGCAGCACGATCCCGATCATCTCCGCGAGGGCGGTGTCGTCGTCGACGACGAGTACGCGTTGCGTCATCCGTTCGTTCTCCGTCGGGGCCGGCGCGCGCGCCGGGCCGGAACCAGTGCCCACCAGCGTAGTCGGTCGTACCCGCGAGACCGCCGAGGGATGCCTGTGGCAGCATTGGAGCATCCCCGGAAGGAGCGCATGCAGGTGTCCGATCACGACTGGGCGCAGCCCGTGCCGCCGCCGCTTCCGCCGGGGCAGCCGGTGGCCGTGCCGCCGCCGTACGTTCCGCCGGCCTCCGCCCCGCCGACGTACGGGCAGCCGGCGTACGGACAGCCGGCTCCGGGAGGGTGGCCGCCGCCACCGGGTCCGCAGGCCTGGACGCCGCCGCCGAAGCCCGGGCTCCTCCCCCTCCGTCCGATGGGATTCGGCACCCTGCTCTGGGCGCCGTTCCGCACGCTGCGACGCAATCCGGCGCCGGTCTTCGGCACGGGCCTCGTCGTCCAGCTCGTCTCGGCGGTCGCGAGCGCCGCGGTCTTCGTGCCGCTGTTCGTCTGGATCTTCGGCCGCGTCGAGACCGCGAGCGCGGCCGACCTCGACGCGATCCTCTCCGGTGCCGTCGGCTGGGCCATCCTGCTCTCGCTCGTGCCGATCGCGGTGTCGGTCGTCGCGAGCGCATTCCTCCAGGGCGTCATGGTCGTCGAGGTCGCCAGCGGCACGCTCGGCGAGCGGCTGACGTTCGGGGGCCTCTGGCGCCGCGCCGCGAGCCGCATCGGGCCGCTGATCGGCTGGACGCTCCTGGTCGGCCTCGTGGTCGGCGGCGTCTTCGCACTCCTCATCGGCGGCGTGGTCGTGGTCGCGATCCTCGTCCCCGACCCGGCGACGGTGCTCGCGGTCGCCCTGCTCGCGGTCGGGGTGATGCTCGGACTCGGGGTGCTCGGGGCGTGGCTCGGCACCAAGCTCGCACTCGTGCCCAGCGTCATCGTGCTCGAACGCGCCGGCGTGCTCACCGCGATGCGACGCTCGTGGTCGCTGACCGCGGGCAACTTCTGGCGCACGTTCGGGTTGATCCTGCTGGTCAGCCTGATCCTCTCGTTCGCCGCGCAGGTGGTCGTGCAGCCCGTGTCCCTCCTCGGCACGATCCTCGCGATGATCATCGACCCGACGGCGGGCGAGACGTACCTGGCCATCACCATCGGCACGACCGTCGCGACCCTCGTCCTGTCGGTCCTGATCGGCGCGATCACCTCGGTCGTGCAGGCCGCGCTCATCGCGGTCATCTACATCGACCTGCGGATGCGCACCGAGGGGCTCGACCTCGAGCTCGAGCGCCACGTCGAGGCGCGCGACGCCGGGCTCCCCGTCGGCGACCCGTACCTGCCGCACGCCGGCGCTCCGGCCCCGGCGGGCGGGCCCGCGCCGACGTGGTCCTGACCGCCGCGCTGCGGCTCGAGCCGCCGCTCGACCCCGATGCGCCCGAGGCACGGCGCCTGGTGCTCGACGAGCTCGCGAAGCCGGAGTACCGCGCGGCCGAGCCCACGGCGTTCGACCTCGCGGCGCAGGCGGTGCGCGACTGGATCGCGAACCTGTTCTCCGGCGCGGGCGGGCTTCCGCTGCCCGCGCTCCAGCTCGTGCTGGTCGTGCTCGGGATCGTCCTCGTCGTCGTCGGCCTGCTCGTCTTCGGCCTGCCGCGGCTCCGACGCCGGGCCCGCGCGACCGTGCCGCTCTTCGACGACGGCGACGTGCGCGACGCCGCGACGCTGCGCACCGCCGCCGAGGCGGCCGCGCGGACCGGCGACTGGCCGCTCGCGATCGAGGAGCGGTTCCGCGCGCTCGTGCGCGGCCTCGTCGAGCGCGAGCTCGTGCGCGTGCATCCGGGCACGACGGCGCACGGCATGGCGGATGTCGCGGCGAGGCCCTTCCCGCACCTGGCCGCCCCCCTGGAGTCCGCCGCCGCCGACTTCGACGCGGTCCGCTACCTCGCACGTGCCGGATCCGAGGAGGCGTACCGCCGGATCGAAGCGCTCGACGCCGAGCTCGCGGCATCCCGCCCGGGCGGCACCGAGGACGAGCCGGCCGCCTCCCCCACCGGAGGCCGCGCGTGACCGGCGCCCCGCCGGCGGCCCCGGCGAGCACAGCCGTCGACGTTGCATCCACGGGCTCGCGAGCGGCGAACGCCGCCCTGACGCCGACGATCGGCGCGCTCGCCCGACGGCGTCGCGCATGGATCGCGATCGCCCTCGCCCTGGTCCTCGGCGGGCTCGTGCTCGCGCTCATCCAGGGTCTCGTACGGCCGCCCGGCGCCGCGCTGGGTGCCGACAACCCCGCGCCCGGCGGCGCACAGGCGCTGGCCCGGGTGCTCGCCGCCGAGGGCGTCGAGGTGCGTGCCGTGCGATCGCTGGCCGAGGCGGAGCGGGCGGCCGACGGCGGGGCCACGGTGTTCCTGTACGACGAGCTCGGGCTGCTGGATCGCGACGCCGTGTCGAGGCTCGCGTCCGCGGCCGAGGTGCTCGTGGTCGCGAGGCCCGACTTCGCCGCGCTCGAGGTCCTCGCGCCCGGCGTCCGGCTCGCCGGCGCGGCCGACGGCCCGATCGACGAGGTCGCGTGCGAGCTGCCCGCGGCCGAGCGCGCGGGCGAGCTGTCCGACGGGCAGCGCCTGCTCACGGTCGACGACGACGCCGCGGCATCCGGCTTCACGGGCTGCTTCGCCGACGGCGACGGATTCGCGCTCGTCTCGGGCGCGGCACCCGACGGCGCCGACGTCGCGCTCGTCGGCTCCGAGGCGGTGTTCGCGAACGAGACCGTCGACGAGGCCGGCAACGCCGCGCTGGCCATCGGCCTGCTCGGCGGGCGCGACGAACTCGCCTGGTACCTGCCCGGACCCGCCGACGCCGACGCGGCGGGCGCGCCGACCCTCCAGGAGCTCACGCCGGGCTGGGTCAGCCCGGTCGTCGTGCTGCTCGGGATCGCCGTCGTCGCCGCCGGGGTCTGGCGCGGCCGCCGCTTCGGGCCGCTCGTCGTCGAGGACCTGCCGGTCCACGTGCCCGCGGCCGAGACGGGCGAGGGCCGCGCGCGGCTGTACGCGCGATCGTCCGCCCGCCTGCACGCGCTCGACCAGTTGCGCATGGGCGCGATCGGCCGGATCGCGGACCTGCTGCGCCTGCCCCGCACCGCGCACGTCGATGCGATCGCCGCCGGCGTCGCCGACGCGACCGGGCGGCCCCCGGCATCCGTTCGCGCCGTGCTCGTCGATGCGGTGCCCGCGGGCGACCGCGGACTCGTCGACCTCGCGCGCGACCTCGACGACCTCGAACGCGCGGTGCGCGACGCGCTGCGTCCCGCCGGCGACGACGCTCCCGACCCGACAGGAAGGCGAACATGACCGATCCGCACCACGACGACGCGCACCTGCGCTCCGCACTGGACCGCGTCCGAACCGAGGTCGGCAAGGCGGTCGTCGGCCAGGACGGCGCGGTGACCGG
>DASTQT010000427.1:0-5500 GCA_035761605.1 Agromyces sp.
GCTCCCCGTCGAGCCCCACCATGATCGGCCGAGATATCGAGCTCGCCTGGCTGAACGGCCTGCTCGACGGCGTCCGCGCGGGCACGCCCGCGACCGCCGTCGTCGGCGGCGAGGCGGGCATCGGCAAGAGCCGGCTCGTGCGCGAGTTCACCGCACGGCTCGGCCCCGACGTCCGGCTCATCCTCGGCCAGTGCGTCGATCTCGGCGAGGTCGCGGCACCGTACGCCCCGATCAAGGGCGCCCTCCGCGCGCTCGTCGCGCAGGTCGGTCCCGGGCGCGCGCTCGAGGCGGTCGGCCCCGGGCGGGCGGCCCTCGTCGCGCTGCTGCCCGAGCTCGCGGCATCCGATGGCGGCACCACCGGCGAGATCGTGATCACGCCCGGCGGCGCCGGCAGCGGCCAGCTGCACGAGGCCGTCGCCGTGCTGCTCGAGACGCTCTCACGCGACGAGCCGATCGTGCTCGTCATCGAAGACCTCCACTGGATCGACGCCGCGAGCCTCGCGCTGCTCCGGTTCCTGCTGCGCTCACCGGGCGCGAGCCGGCTGCTCATGCTGCTCACCTACCGAACCGACGACGTGCCCCGCGGGCACCCGCTGCGCGGCTTCCTCACCGAAGCCGAGCGCGACCGGTGGGTCGACCGGCGCGAGCTCTCCCGCCTCTCGCACGACGAGGTCCGCGACCTCGTGCGGTCGCTCATCGCCGACGAGTCGCCGAGCGACCAGGCGCTCGACACCGTGTTCCTCCGCAGCGACGGCGTGCCGTTCTTCGTCGAGGAGCTGGTCGGCATCGACGGCTGCCGCGACGAGAGCTTCGTGCCCGACACCCTCCGCGACCTGCTGCTCGCCCGGTACGAGCGGCTGCCCGATTCCGCGCAGGAGTTCCTGCGGCTGCTCTCCACCGGCGGGGTGCGCGTCTCGCACGCGCTGCTCTCGGCCGTCCATCGCGGCGACGAAGACGAGCTCGACGTCGCCGCGCGCGAGAGCGTGCGATACGGCGTGATCGAGGTCGACGGCGACGACTACGCCTTCCGGCACGCCCTCGTGCGCGAAGCGATCCTCGCCGACCTGCTGCCCGGGGAGCGCGCACGGTTCCACGCCAGGTACGCCGAGGCGTACGAGGCGCAGGCCGCGGCCGGCGGGCGCCGGCTCGCCGCCGAGATCTCGTACCACTGGATCGGGGCGCGCGATCCCGCCCGCGCATTCCCGGCGACCATCCAGGCCATGCGCGAGGCGCGCGCGGCGGTCGCGTACGCATCGGCGGCGCAGCTCGGCGAACGCGCGCTCGAACTGTGGGATTCCGTGCCCGACGCCGAGCGCATCTCCGGCATGAGCCGGATCGAGCTCATGGGTCGCACGGCGTCGTACCTGCGGCACGCCGGCGAGGGCGAGCGCAGCCTCGCCGTCGTGAAGGCCGCGCTCGCCGAATGCCCGCGCGACGACGTGCAGTACCCGCGGCTGCTGCGCGACAAGGCGCTCTACCTCGCTGGCGTGGGTCGCGCCGGTTCCATCCCGATCCTCGAAGAGGCGCTGGCCGCGCTGCCCGCCGAGGACTCCGACGACCTCCGGGTGACGGTGCTCACCGCACTCGCCGGCCGGCTGATGATCGAGGCGCGTCTCGACGACGCCGTCCGCATCGCCGACGAGGCCTTCGAGCTCGCCCGGCGCATCGACTTCCCGCGGTACGCCTCGATCGCGATCAACATCGCGGCCGTGAGCCGAGCCGCCCGCGGCGAGGTCGAGCGTGCGCTCGTCGACATCGAGCGCGCCCGCGAGCTCGCCGAGGGCGACGGGTCCGCCCTGCTGCGGTACTGGGTCAACGCATCCGACCTGCGCAACCTGGTCGGCGATTACCACGAGGCCGTGCGCCTGGCAGAGGAGGGTCTCGAGCGGGCCCGCCGGCAGGGCGTCGAGCGCAGCTCCGGCGTCATCCTGGCCTCGAACGCCGTCGACCCTCTGTTCGCCCTCGGCGAGTGGAGCCGCGCCGACGCGATCATCGAGCGTGCCCTCGCGCTCGACCCGCCCGCGCCGTTCCGGGTCTACCTGCAGCGCGCGAAGCTCTGGGCCCTCGTCTGGCGCGGCGATGCCGAGCACGCCGCCGAGCTGTTCCGCGGCTACCGCGGGGTGATGGCGCCCATCATGGCGGTCGAGATGCAGACCCGCCTCGGCGTCGGCCGTGTCGCCGTCGAGATCGGGCTCGCGGTCGGCGATCTCTCGCAGGCCTGGCGCGACGGTCGGGCGGTCCTCCACGAGCAGGAACTCCCGCTCGCCGGGTACGCCGAGCCGTTGCTGTGGGCGCTCGCGCGCGTCATCGCCGCCGTCCGCGTCGACCCGACGCGCGTGTCCGAGTCCGAGGCGGAAGAGATCCTCGCGGCCGAACCCGAGCTGCGGCGCGTGCTCGACGACCTCGCCTTCTGGCCCACGCACGGGCTCTGGGCGGCGTTCGTCGACGCCGAGCTCTGGCCGACGGATGCCGCGTGGCGCGCCGCCGTCGACGCCGCCTCCGCCGAGACGGCACCCGGGTTCATGCTCCCGTACGCGCAGCTGCGGCTGGGCGAGGCCCTCCTGGCCGACGGCGACCGGCACGGCGCGCGCGACGCGCTCCAGGCCGCGTTCGACGGCTCGGTCGCGGGCGGGGTGACGGCGGTGCAGACGCGCACCGCACGCGTCGCGATGCAGGCGGGCATCGCGCTCGACGGCGCGACGCAGGGCGACGTGTCGCGCGGCACGGCGGGCGTCGCGGGTGCCGACGATCCGGCCGACGCGGTCGCCGAGCTCACGGCCCGTGAACGCCAGGTGCTCGACCTCATCGCCGAGGGCCTCAGCAATCGCCAGATCGGCGAGCGGCTGTACATCAGCGGCAAGACCGCGAGCGTGCACGTGTCCGCGATCCTGCGCAAGCTCGGCGCGTCGAGCCGCACCGAGGCGGTGTTCCTCGCACGCGTCGCACGGTGAGCGTGGAGCCGGCACCCAGCGGGCGCGGATAGCGTAGGGGTCGTGAGCACGCTCGAGGAGATCCCGTTCCAGACGATGTCCGGCGAGGCCCGCACGCTCGGCGACTGGCCGGGGCAGGTGCGCCTCGTCGTCAACGTCGCCTCGCGGTGCGGCCTCACTCCGCAGTACGCCAAGCTCGAGCAGCTGCAGCGCACCTACGGTGAACGCGGCTTCACGGTGCTCGGCTTCCCGAGCAACCAGTTCCTCCAGGAGCTCTCGTCGAACGAGGCGATCAGCGAGTACTGCTCGACGACCTGGGGCATCACGTTCCCGATCCTCGACAAGGTCCGCGTCAACGGCCGCAACGCGGCACCGCTCTTCGCCGAGCTCACGCAGGCACCGGATGCCTCCGGCACGGCCGGCCGCGTCATCTGGAACTTCGAGAAGTTCCTCGTGCTGCCGAACGGCGAGGTGCTGCGCTTCCGGCCGAACGTCGAGCCCGACGCCCCGACGATCGTGGCCGCCATCGAGGCGGCGCTGCCCCACCAGGGTCGAGCGGATGGTGCGCCCGAAGGCGTCGACGCCATGGCCTGACGGTCGGCGATGCCGGGCCGATGGTCCCGGCCGCGACGGCCTCGCAGGCCGGATGCTGGTGATGACTCCGGAGAGGAGCATCACCCATGCGCACCCGACGCATCGTCGCCATCGTCCTCGCGTTCGTGGCCCTGCCCATCCTCGTGTTCGGGCTCATCGACCCGCTCGAGGGCGGCCTCGCGCTCCTCGCCGGCGTCGCGCTGGGCGTCGCGGTGTGGGCGCTTTCACGCGTTCCGCTGCCGAGGCTCCTGTGGATCTCGCTGATCGCGACCGTGGCCCTCGGCGCGATCACGCTGGGGCTCGCGCTGGTGCTCTCGCCTCAGGAGTCGGGTCCGGGCGCCGGTGGCAACCCGATCGCGGGCGGCCTGATCGGCCTGCTCTGGCTGTGGCGCGCCGGCGTCGTGGTCGTCCTGGCCGGCGCGATCGTCTACCTCGTCCGCCTGTTCAAGTCCCTCCGCGAGCCGGATCGCACGCCTGAAGGCACCGCGCCCTGACGCGCGGGTGCCCGCGCCATCCGTCGCTCAGGAGATCGGCGTGAACCCCCGCGCCAGTTCGGCGAGGATGCGCGCGCCGTAGCCCGTCGCGCCCTTGGAGCGCCACGCGTCGTCGGCGTCGGACTGCATGGTGCCCGCGATGTCGAGGTGCGCCCACGGGGTGTCGCCCACGAACTCGGCGAGGAACAGGGCCGCGGTCGTCGCGCCGGCATCCGCACCGCCGAGGTTGGAGATGTCGGCCACGTCGGAGTCGAGCTGCTTGCGGTACTTCCGCTCGAGCGGGAACTGCCACGCGGTCTCGTCGACGGCGATCGACGCGTCGCGCACGCGGTCGATGAGCGGCTGGCTCGTGCCGAGCAGCACCGACATGCGCGAGCCGAGCGCGCGGAGCGCGGCACCGGTGAGCGTCGCGATGTCGACGATCGCGTCGACGCCCTCCTCCGTTGCAAGCACGAGGGCGTCCATCATGACGAGGCGGCCCTCGGCGTCGGTGTTCTTCACCTCGACGGTCTTCCCGCCGCGCGCGGTGAGCACGTCGCCGAGCTTGTACGCCGAGCCCGACGGCATGTTGTCGGTGCACATGAGCCACCCGGTGACCCGCCCGGTCGCGCCGAGTTCGCGGAGCGCGGTGAACGCCCCCAGGACGGCGGCGGCTCCGCCCATATCCATCTTCATGAGCAGGTGCATGGGGTCGCTGGGCTTCAGGCTGATGCCGCCCGAGTCGTACATGATGCCCTTGCCGACCAGGCCGAGATGCCCGGTCGGCTCACCGTCGGGCGAGTAGCGCAGCACGATCATGCGCGGCTCCTCGGCACTGCCGGCGTTGACGCCGAGCAGGCCGCCGCAGCCGAGCTCGATCAGCTGCTGCCGGTCGAACGACTCGACCTGGAATCCGAAGCGGCCGCCGAGCAGCTCGGCGACGTCGGCCATGTCGGCCGCCGTGAGGTGGCTCGGGGGCGTGTTCGCGAGGTCGCGTGCGACGGCCGTGGCGCGTGCGGTGACGAGGCCGGTCGCGATGCCGGCGGATGTCGCATCGCGGTCGGCGCCGTCGACGCGGAACTCCACCCGGCCGAGCCGGGCCTCGCGCGGCTCGGCCTTCAGCGCGTCGTACCGGTAGCGTCCGAGGAGCGCACCCTCGGTGAGCGCGCGACCGGCGGCCTCGGCGTCGATGGCGCCGAGCGACGGCACCCGGAGGCCGACGTTCGCGGCCTTCGGGACGGCGCGGACGAAGGCGGCGGCCGCGTCGCGGAGGGCGGCGTCGGTCAGGTCGGGAGCGGGACCGCCGCCGACCACGATGATGAGCGTGCGTCCGGGCTGCGGAAGCAGCAGCGCCTGCCCCGCCTTCGCCTCGAAGCCCGCGCGCTTCAGGGCGTCGCGGTCGAGTCCGATGCCCTCGGGCAGTGGGCCCTCGTCGTGCACGATCACGCCGATCGCGTCGAGCCCCGCACCGCCGGTGCCGCCGCCGAACTCGTCGACCGCGGC